>CAYLJD010000010.1:0-45973 GCA_964383875.1 uncultured Halobacteriales archaeon | reverse complement strand
TCGAAACCACCATTCGCTCGATCGAACCCGCGGGAACTGAGACAGTCTACGATATCGGTGTCGACCACGACGCGCACAACTTCCTCGCGAACGGTTTTGTTGTCTCGAACTGCGGCGTCCGGATGGTGCGGACGAATCTCGACTATGATTCCCTCCGTGGTCACGAAGAGGATCTCGTCGAGAGTCTCTTTGCCAACATCCCCACGGGTCTCGGTGGAGGTGGTGTCTTCGAGGGCAGCGTGGCCGACGTCGAGTCGATTCTCGAACGCGGCATGGACTGGGCGCTCGAACAGGACTTCGCGGTCCCGGCCGATCTCGAACACTGCGAAGACGAGGGCTCGCGGCCCGAGGCAGACGCGAGCGTCGTCTCGCAGAAAGCAAAAGAGCGAGGAAGCAGCCAAGTCGGGAGCCTGGGGAGCGGTAACCACTTCCTCGAAGTCCAGCGGGTCACCGACATCTTCCGCGAGGACGTCGCCGCGGATTTCGGCCTCCAGGCCGACCAGATCGTCGTCCTGATCCACACCGGCTCCCGGGGCCTCGGGCACCAGGTGTGTACCGACTACCTCCGGGACATCGAACAGACACACGCGGGCCTGCTAGCCCAGCTCCCGGACAAAGAACTCGCCGCCGCGCCGGCCGGGTCCCAACTCGCCGACGAGTACTACCGGGCGATGTGTGCGGCGATCAACTTCGCCTGGGTCAACCGACAGCTGATCACCCACCGGACGCGCCGCGTGTTCGAGCGGGTGTTCGACCGCGACTGGGAGACGATGGACATGCACCTGCTCTACGACGTCGCCCACAACATCGCCAAACGGGAGGTCCACGACGTGGGCGTCGGCGGCGACACGGACGAGCGAGAGGTCTTCGTCCACCGAAAGGGGGCCACCCGCGCCTTCCCGGCAGGGCGACCGGAAGTGCCGGCCGCGTACCGGGACGTTGGCCAGCCGATCCTCATCCCGGGGAGCATGGGCGCCGGGAGCTACGTGCTGCGGGGCGGCCAACACTCCCTGTCGGAGACCTTCGGCTCGACGGCCCACGGGGCCGGCCGGCTGATGAGCCGGACCCAGGCCAAACAGGAGTACTGGGGGGAGGACGTCATGGACGAGCTCCGGGACCAGGACCGCATCTACGTCAAGGCCCAGAGCGGGGCCACCGTGGCCGAAGAGGCCCCGGGGGTGTACAAGGACGTCGACGAAGTGGTGCGCGTCTCGGACGCACTCGGCATCGGCGACAAGGTCGCCCGGACGTTCCCGGTGTGTAACATCAAAGGGTAACCCGGACGGAGACCCGTGGCCGCTGTCGATCCGCCCGCGAACGTGGCGGGCGGGGCCGGCCCGGGAAAGGCCTATGGCCGGCGGTGCCGACCCCACGGGTATGATCGACGAGACTGCCGCGGAAATCGCGGATATGCAGACCCACAGCTCCTCGGTCGTCGCCGTGAAAGCAGCGGAGGCGCTCCGAGAGCTGACCGAGCGGGACTTCCCGGCCGTTGAGGAGTACCTCCGCTCGCTCGAACGGAACAGCGACGCGCTCAGGCGCGCAAATCCGTCACACGCGTCGCTCCAGAATACCCAGCGCGAGATCGTCGGTGCCGTCCGGGACGCCGATCCGACCGACGTTGCGTCGGCGAAACGCCAGACCGTCGAGGCCATCGACCGGGTGGTCGAGGCCGTCGAGTCAGGGAAACGCCGGGCTGCCGAGGAAGCCGCCACACTCCTCGCCGAGGCCGACGCACTCCTCACACACGACTACTCCACGACGGTCCTGTCGGCGATCACGCGAGCCGTCGACGACGGCGCCACGTTCGCTGTCTACGTCACCGAAGCCCGGCCCCGGTACCTGGGCCGGAAGATGGCCCGACGCCTCGCGGAACTGGAGGCGGTCGACGCCCACCTCCTCGTCGACAGCGCGTGTGGTGCGTATCTCTCCGAGTGCGATCGAGTCATCGTCGGGTTGGACTGTATCGTCGAGGACACGCTCTACAACCGCGTCGGGACGTACCCGATTGCCGCCACGGCGGCCGACCTCGGCGTCCCCGTGACGGCAATCGGCTCCGCGGCGAAACTCATCGAGGGTGGGTTCGCGTTCGAAAACGAGTACCGGGCGGCCAGTGAAGTCATGCGAGAGCCGGCCGAGGGATTCACGATCGAGAACCCGGCCTACGACGCCACGCCGACCCGGTTGCTCGATTCGGTGGTGACTGACGAGGGAATCCGCCAACTCTGACGGGACGCAACCCTTTTTTCAACACCGGCTGTCTGAATGGCCATGTCGCCGGTCGGCCCCGCCTGGCTGCTCCCGCTCGCGACGACACCCGCGAGCGACGGGTTCGACCCAGCCTGGGTGCCGACATGGATCCCGGGGTGGCTCCCGGCTCTCGTCGCGTCACTTGGGGTATTTGTGCTGGCGTGGCTCGTCGCGCGGCTGATCGTCCGCCTGGTGGGGCGCCGACTGGCCCGACGCTTCCAGCGGCCGAGCCTCACGCGGACGGCACTCAGTGGAATCCGGGCCGCCGTCTTCGTGGTCGCGCTCCTGGTTGCCCTCCGGCTCAACGGACTGGATCTCGGGAATATCGCCCTCTCGGTGACGGTCTTCTCGGCCGTCGTCGGTGTGATTCTCGCCCCGATCGTCGGCAGCGTCATTAGCGGGGTCTTCCTGCTCGCCGACCAACCGTACGAGATCGGCGACATGATCGAACTCGACGAGGCCGGCCGACGGGGCTTCGTCGAGGACATCACCCTGCGGTATACCAAGATTTTCACGCTGGACAACACCTTTCTGGTGATCCCCAACGGGACCATCCGCGAACGCGACGTGTTCAACTATTCGGCCGAAGATCCGCGGACACGCGTGTCCCTCGAGGTGCTCGTCACCTACGAGAGCGACGTCCCCGAGGCCCAGCGGCTCATCGAAGAGGCTGCCCGGCAGGTCGACGGCGTGATCGACGGGGGCCCGAGCATCCGAATCGGCTCCGCCCGGTATCCAGCCGCCCCGGACTGTCTGATCAGCGAATTCGCCGACCACGGAGTCCTCCTGACCATGCGGTACTGGGTCACGGAGCCCTACCGTCTCCAGACGGTCCGGTCGGCCGTCCACGAGCAGGTCTACGCCGCACTCAGGGCCTCCGACGTGGAATTTGCCTACCCCCACTCGCACCTGGTGTTCGACGAGACCACTGGCGAACTCGGTCTCTCGGTCCGAAACCGTTCAGGCCGACACATCAGAGGATCGAGCCGGACGGGAGACAGTCCGCGATCGACGATCCGCCGCCCCGACGAACAGCCAGACTATCCTCACCGGACAGATCGGGACGACGACACGCGGCCGAAGTGAGATCGCGGTCTAGTTGTCGACAATCACGAGCCGACAGTCCAGTTCGTCCTTGAGATACCGTTCGATGTCCGGATCGCCCCCGAGTTGTCGAATCAACCGCTTCCACCGGCCGACTTGTGCCTTGCCGATGACGACGATGTCCGCGTCTCGGTCGGCCGCTTCCTCGAGGATCGTCTCCTCGACCAACATCCCGCGACTGACGACGTACCGGACGTCCGAGAGTTCCGCCACGAGGCCGCGGACCGCCTGCTCGAGTTCCCGCCGGGTAACACGCCGGCCCTCGTGGTAGGGATCCACGTGGAGGACCGTCAGGTCCGCCGACTCCTCGCGGGCAATGGTGACTGCCGCGTCGAGAGTGGCCCGCGAGTTGTCGGAGAGCGGGTACCTGACCGGCACCAAGACCTCGGTCATCGTTGGGCACGGTACCGGGGCACGCCACCTGAACCTTTCTTGTTGGGTCCGGAAGAAACACGACTTTGAGTCCTGACGACCTAGGCCGCCCAATGAGAGAAGTGACTGGGGCCGGCGGCACCGTCCTGTTCGTCGATCCCGAGGACACCGAACGTGGCTCCAAAGGACCTTTCCAGGTGGTCTACGCCGACGAGAACCGCGCGTCCCGCTGGGGGTTCTGGTGTTCGAACTGCGAGACGCTGGACACGGCGGTCGATCCGATGGGCCGCATCGAGTGCAACGACTGCCGGAACCTCCACAAGGCCGAAGAGTGGGACGCGGCCCACGAATAAGCGGTCGACTCCCGCGCGGCCGGATCGGCCGAGCCGCTTAACCTCGATGCCCCCATATTGTGGGTGATGTTTGTCGGTCACGGACTGCTCGCGTTCGCCGCCGTGGCCGGTCTCGCAACCTGGTACGGGACCGATCGCGACCGAGCGATCGCCATCGGGATCCTGGCCGGCGCGTTCGCCACGATTCCGGATCTCGACATCGTTCATCCACTCCTGGCCCTCGCCATCGAGCCGGGACCACTTGCCGAGGCGCCCAGCCGGTTCTGGACGCTCTCGACTGAAATCCACCGGGCCTCGACCCACTCGCTGGTCGTCGGCGCAATTACGGCAGTCGGTGTCACTGCCATCGCAGCTCGACCAGGGGACCACGCGTTTGTGGCAGTTCGACGTCCGCGTCACCTCGTGGCCGTGGGAGGGATCGTTCTCCTCACCGGACTCGTGGCGATCGTGTCGCTGCTCGACGGGGCGCTTCCAGGTGCAATCGTCGCGCTGATGGTCGCCGCAGGCGTCGCCCTCGCGGTCGTGGCGCGGACCCAGGACCTGTCGATCCAGGCAATCGGGGTGGCAGCCGGAGTCGGATTGCTCAGCCACCCATTCGGCGATATGTTCACGGGCGACCCGCCACCGCTGCTCTATCCGGTCCACGGTGACCTGCTCACGGCGCACGTGTCCCTCCATCCTGATCCGACCCTCCACCTCCTGGCCGCGTTCCTCGTGGAACTCTCGACGATCTGGCTTGCTCTGGCCGTGCTCGCCCGATTGTTCGGGGTGCGTCTCCGAAGCCAGGTCGGCCTTCGATCACTGGCCGGGGTCGGCTACGCGGGCGCCGTACTCGTCATGCCGGCGCCGGTGCTCGACGCCGCAACGCCATTCGTCTTTAGCGTACTGGCGGTCGGGCTCGTGGGCACGCCAATCCGGTCGACCCACGATCGGTGGATGTGGCGGGCGGTCACGACAGGCCTGGCCGCCGTCACGATTGCCGCAGTCGCGTACGGCGTGGCGTACCTCATTGTGTGACGGAGCTTTTAGGTCCCTCCACCCGGAGGCCTGGAGCATGCCACTGACGAACGAGAGTGACACGTTTGCCATCGGCGGGGCGTTGCAGGTCCGCCGGCTCGGCCTCGGCGCGATGCGCGTGACCGGCGAGAATTTACTCGGTCCGCCACCTGACGAAACGGCAGCCAGCGAGCTCCTCCAGCGGGCCGTCGAGATCGACGTCGACCTGATCGACACTGCCGACGCCTACGGTCCCGGCGTCTCGGAGCGCCTCATCGCGTCGGCCATCGATCCGGCCGACGTCATCGTTGCGACGAAAGCCGGCCAGCTTCGGAACACGAACGGTGACTGGATTCCCCACGGCGACCCGGACTACATCCGCAACCAGGGACTCGTCAGCCGAGACCGGCTCGGCGTGGACACGATCGACCTCTATCAGTTTCACGTCCCCGATCCGGACACACCATTCGAAGCGAGCGTCCAGGCCTTCGCCGAACTCAAAGACGAGGGTGTCGTCGAGCACGTCGGGCTCTCGAGCGTCGACGTCGACCAGCTCGAAACGGCCCGCGATCAGGTGGAGATCGCCACTGTCCAGAACAGCTACAGCGTCGCCCACCGCGATTGGGAACCGGTCCTGGAGGCCTGCGAGGACGCCGATATCGGATTCATGCCGTACTTTCCCCTCGGCGCCGGGGATCTCGGACCGGCCTCGGCGGTCCTGTCCGACATCGCGGCGGCCCACGACGCCAGCCGGTATCAAATTGCCATCGCCTGGCTGCTCGCCCACTCGCCCGTGATGCTGCCGATTCCGGGCACGTCGAGCATCGAACACTTAGACGAAAACGTTGCGGCGGCCACCATCGACCTGAGTGAGGGCGAGTACGCACGGCTTGCCGCGGTCGCACCCCCCTAGGCGGGGGCGCTCAGGCTGGCACCACACCAGTGAACTCGAAGCGGGCGCCGCCGTCTCGCCCCTCGGTTACGGTGACGTCCCAGCCGTGGGCCTCCGCAATACGCTGCACGATAGACAGCCCGAAGCCGGTCCCGTCCTGGACACTCGTGTACCCGGACTCGAAGACGGCCTCGCGCTCGTCCGCCGGAATGCCGGGCCCGTCGTCCTCGACGTACATCCCGAGTCTCGAGCTTGAGCCTGGGTCGGGTTCGAACACGCCGACGCGAACAGACACGTCCGATCCGCCGTGTTCGATTGCATTCCGAAAGAGGTTCTCGAGGAGTCGTTGCAACCGCGCATCGTCGGCGCGGACGGCCGGATCGTCGTCGACCTGGAGCGTGGCGCCGTCGTGTTGCACTGTCGACCACGCGTCGGTTGCGATGGTCGCAAGCGAGACCTCAGCGGGGTCCTCGACGGCTTCACCCTCCCGGGCCAGCGTGAGGACGTCCTCGACGATGGCGTGAATCCGCTCGAGGGCGTCCCGGATCTCGTCGATGTGCTCCGGCTCACCCGTCTCGCGAAGCAACTCGACGCGGCCCATCGCGACGTTGAGGGGATTCCGGAGGTCGTGGGAGACGACGTTCGCGAACTCCTCGAGTCGCTCGTTCTGCCGTTCGAGTTCCCGCTCGCGCTCGCGTCGATCGGTGATGTTCCGCAACACTGACATGGTCCCCGTGACTTCGTCACCGTCCTTCGATTCGATCACGGTGATGTGATTTTCGAACGGAATGAGGTCGCCCGCTTTCGTTTCGATCTGCTGCTCGAACGTGGCCGCCGCCGAGTCCGGATCCAGGATCAACTCCGCGACGATCGATTCGGCTTTCTCGACATCGTCCGCCGGCATCGTCTTCGACATGTGCGATCCAACGAGGTCGTCGTACTCGTACCCGCTCCACCCTTCGAACCCGTGGATGTCCACGATCACCCCCTCGAGGTCCGTCACGACAACCGTATCCGGCATGACCTGGAGGAGCGTCTCGTACCGTTCGAGTTTCCGTCGCTCCGTGACGTTTCGCACTACGCCGATCACCCGCTCTGGCGTGTCGGTGCCTGCTGGCAGCGGCGAGAGCTTCACTTCGACAGGGATCGAGTCGCCACTGGCCGTCTCCAGCGTGGTGGCAACCGTCTCGACGTCCGACCCGCCAGGTGCGGCGATGTCACGAATCGTCGTCTCGATCTGCGCTATGTCTGCAGCCGGATGAAGCGTCGCTAAGCTGGCGCCCTGGAGCGTCTCGACGTCGTACCCGGAGAGGTCCGCGAGGGAGGCATTGACGTAGGTACAACGGGTCCCCCCATCGAGTACGTAGACCCCATCTCCCATCCCATCGATGATTCGCGTGGCTAGCCGAGCCTCGGCCTCGTCAACCCCCGAATCCTCCATCACCCCCCGTTCTGGACGGGTTGCTAAAAGCGATTCGGCTGTTCACGGGTAATCGCCTCACACCCATTGCATGCACGTGCCCTTCTCCGCCGGTCGTCCCGTCGGAGTACAAGATCAGAGGGGGACACAGTCGACTGCCTCGACGGCCGCCGTCGGACGCAGAGACTACGTTCGGAAACT
The DNA here is from genome assembly GCA_964383875.1 of uncultured Halobacteriales archaeon. Classification (GTDB taxonomy): domain Archaea; phylum Halobacteriota; class Halobacteria; order Halobacteriales; family Haloarculaceae; genus CAYLJD01. The sequence continues at coordinate 38,385 of CAYLJD010000010.1, read as the reverse complement.
CTCGCCGCACCCACACTCGCTGACGACGTTGGGGTTCTCCACGTGGAACCCGGCGCCCTGCAAACCGGTCTCGTAGTCGAGGACGGAGCCGCCGATGTACCGCATGCTCGCCGGGTCCACGAACACGCGGAGCCCGTGGTGCTCGGTCACCGTGTCGTCGTCTTCGGGTTCGTGATCGAACCGCATCCCGTACGAGAGACCCGCACACCCGCCCTGCTGGACGAACAGCCTGAGTCCGCCGATGTCGGTATCCATGCCCTCACTCTGCATGAGTTCGATGGCCTCGGCGGCAGCGGACTCCGTCACCTCCACGGCGGTCTCCTCGCCGGCCGACTCCTCGGCGGTACTGCTCATAGCGGTCGCTTCGACCCCGAACGTGTTAACCCTGACGACCACCGCGACTGATCACGGTGCGAGTCCATCGCCGGTCCGTCTCTCACGTGAATGTGCCCTCGTCGCGCGCCGCCTCGAGCTCCGACGCCGAGAGGCCGAGCCAGTCCTGCAGGACGTCGTCGGTGTGCTCCCCGAGGAGCGGGGGACGCCGTGACAGTCCCGTCTCCGAGCGACGCATGTGGAACGGCATGCCGCTGTACGTCCGACTCCCGACTTCGGGGTGGTCGTGCTCGACGAAGAACTCGCGCGTCCGGAGCTGCGGGTCACGGTCGACGAGATCGCGCTCGTCGGCCACGATTCCCGCCGGAACGTCCCGCGCCTGGAGGAGTGCCCGAACTGTCTCGCGAGAGCGGCGGCGCGTCCACGACTCGAGAATCTCGTCGATCTCGTCGTGGTGTTCGTGCCTCGCCTGGGGTCCCCGGAACCGCTCGTCGTCGACCAGTCCGGGACGGCCAATCACGCGACAGAGCTCGCGCCACTGTTCGTCAGTTTCGATGGCGATCACGGCCCACCGGTCCTCGCCCGCGCACTCGTAGGCTCCCTGGACGAACCGTCCATCCTCGTCTCGGTTCCCGTGCCGGTCCGGCGTCTGACCGGTGCGGAAATAGTCCACTAGGTGCTTGTGGAGGAGCGAGACGGCCATTTCGAACTGTGGCACTTCGACGTAGGTGCCGGTCCCCGTGCGCTCGCGTTCGAGCAAGCCGGCGATACTCGCGAACGCACCGAGGGCACCAGCCTGGTAATCGGGCCAGGAGTGGCCCGCCGTCGTCGGTGGGTCGCCGGGAAACCCGGAGAGCGCATCCATCCCGGCCATTGACTGGAGGTTCAACCCGTAGGAGCGGTGGGTTTTGGCCGGCCCCTCGTTGCCCCAGCCGGGCATCGACATGTAGATCGCCTCGGAGTTGATCTCGTGGATCGTCTCGGGCCCGAGTCCAATCCGCTCCATGAAGCCCGGAGAGAAGTTCTCGGCAACGACGTCCGCCTCGGCGACCAGTGAGCGGACGAGTTCGCCACCGCGGTCGCTCGTCAGATCCAGCTGAATCGAGCGTTTTCCCTGATTGTACTCGTGCCAGAAGGCAGAGACCTCGAGACTCTCGTCGGTGTCGAAGTCGTAGCCACGTCCGAGCCGGAGCACGTCTGGATTCGACCGTGACTCGACCTTGACGACGTCGGCACCCAGGGCGGCGAGGATCTTCGTCGTCTGTGGCCCGGCGACGACCCACGTGAGGTCCAGGACCCGGATGCCGTCGAGGGGTGCCGGGTCCCCGTCGCCGGAATCGTCACCACGATGGTCTGCTGTGGTTTCGTCGGGGGCAGTCCCGCTGGGGCGTCCCGTCGTCGTTGTCCCCCGACTGTTCGTCGATCTCGGCGGTCGCACGTCGGATGGGAGCGAGTCGTACACCGCTCGGTCGTGCTCGCCGAGCCGTGGTGCTCGATCCATCTCGATGCGTTCGTTATCGACGAGAAACGGAAACCCTGGCATCGTCACGGCTTCACCGGTGGGCAGTTCGACGTCGGTCCAGAACTCACGGACATCGAGGTGATCGAGCGCCACGAGCTCGTCGACGGTCGTGGTCACACCACTTGGCATCCCGGCGTCCTGAAACGCCTCGAACACCTCCCACTTGCTGCGTTCGCGCGTGTAGGACGCTATCAGGTCACGAACCGCGTCGACGTGCTCGCGTCGTGACTGACGAGTGGCGAATCGCTCGTCCTCGACGAGATCTGGCCGGTCGATGATCTCCTCACAGAATGTCTCCCACCGTGTCGCCGAGAGTGACACGTAGCCATCTGCAGTCTCGTAGATCATCCGCGAGTGTGCGTCGTCGTCTTGTCTGGGAAACCCGTCTCCAGTCCGTTGCGTGGTCGCGCCACTCCAGGAGTACCCCGTGATGAAAAACGCCAGTGACGCCACGCCGGCCTCGCGGGACGAGACGTCGACGTGCTGGCCGTCCGCTCCACGTTCACGGGCATACAACGCGGCGAGGGCGCTCATCGCGCCGTAAATGCCGCCGAGGTAATCGAGTGCCTTCATGGGCATCCGGGTGGGTGGACGGTCCGGATACCCCATCTTGTTCATCTGTCCGCTCTCGGCCGCGACCACGATGTCCGGGGCCTCGTACGCCTGGTACGGCCCGGTCACGCCGAATCCGGAGATGGAGACGACACTCAGCGTCGACGCTGCTGTGGAGAGCCCGCGGGGATCGAGGCCGTACGCGGCGAGGTCGTCTTCGATGACGACGTCGACATCGTGGGTGTCGACGAGCTCACGAATGACTGTCGAGGCGGAATCGTTCCGGGCGACGGTGACGCTCTCTTTTCCGGTGTTGAGGTAACTGAAGAAGCCGCTCGCGTCGTGTCGTGGCGAATCCCCCCCGAACGGACCTACCCGTCGTGCCACGTCGCCGCCGACCGGTTCGACCTTGATCACCCGGGCACCCAGATCGGCGAGCAGTTTCCCCGCATACGGCACCGAGACGTACTCTCCCACCTCGAGTACCGTATACCTCGAGAGGTCCATGCCATGCCGGTCTGACGACGGGCTCTTAAGGTTTCGGTGGACCGTGGCGAGCAGTCCCAGACAGCCATGGCCGACGCCAGGTCGCCCGTGTCCGGGGTGGCCACCCACGGCTGTCGCTCGTCACGCGTGGACGGACCAGTGACCGACGAAAAAGCGCGGGTTGGGAGGTGCGAAGCTCAGTGGAACGTCCGTCCGACTTCGGTCTCTTCGTCGACGCCACTCTCGCGGTGGTCGAAGCGCTCTTCGATCTCCTCGTAGCGTTCGCGAACCTCCGCGTCGACGCTCGGGCCGACTTCCGTCATCGCCTCCTCGAAGTGCTCGGCGGTCACGCGGACGTTCCCGACAGTGTCGCCGATGTCCTCGGGGTCGACGCTCGCGATGAACTTCCGGGAGGCTGCCATCGACGCCTCGCGGCTGACTGCCTCGAGGTCGGCGCCCACGTAACCCTCAGTCCGGCGTGCCAACCGGTCGAGGTCGACGTCGTCTGCGAGGGGCTTGTCGCGGGTGTGGACCTCGAGGATCTTGCGGCGCCCTTCCTCGTCCGGGACCGGCACGTGGACGTGCCGATCGAGACGACCGGGACGGATCAGTGCCGGGTCGATCAGGTCCGGCCGGTTCGTGGTCGCGATCACGACGACGTCTTCGAGTTCTTCGAGTCCATCGAGCTCGGTCAGGAGCTGGGAGACCACGCGTTCGCCGACGCCGGAGTCACCGTACCCCTGCCCCCGTTCCGAGGCAATCGAGTCGATCTCGTCGAAGAACACGACGGTGGGGGCGTTTTCGCGGGCCTTCGAGAAGACCTCCCGGACGCCCTTCTCGCTCTCGCCCACGAACTTGTTGAGCAGCTCCGGCCCCTTGATGGAGATGAAGTTGCTCTGTGACTCGTTGGCGATTGCCTTCGCCAGGAGCGTCTTCCCGGTGCCCGGCGGCCCGTAGAGCAGGACGCCCTTGGCGGCCTGCATGTCCATCTGCTCGAAGACTTCCGGGTACTCCAGGGGCCACTGGATGGTCTCGCGGAGCCGTTCTTTGGTGTCCTCGAGCCCGCCCACGTCGCTCCAGGTGACGTCCGGCACTTCGACGAAGACTTCGCGAAGCGCGCTTGGCTCGATGCCGCGGAGCGCGTGCTTGAAGTCGTCCTCGGTAACCTGGAGCTTCTCGAGGGTCTCGGCATCGATCTCGTCGGCTTCCAGATCGAGGTCCGGGCGAACGCGCCGGAGCGCCGTCATCGCGGCCTCCTTCGCGAGCTGCTCGATGTCCGCGCCGACGAACCCGTGGGTGTTCTCGGCGTAGACGTCGAGGTCGATCTCGTCGGTCAGGGGCATCCCGCGGGTGTGGACCTGCAGGATCTCCTTGCGGCCGTCCTTGTCCGGGACGCCGATCTCGATCTCGCGGTCGAACCGGCCGCCGCGGCGCAGCGCCGGGTCGATGGCGTCGACGCGGTTGGTCGCCGCGATGACGGTGACCTGGCCGCGCTCCTCGAGGCCGTCCATCAGCGAGAGGAGTTGTGCGACGACGCGCCGTTCGACGTCGCCCTGGGTCTCGCCGCGCTTGGGCGCGATCGAGTCGATCTCGTCGATGAAGACGATCGCGGGCTGGTTCTCCTCGGCCTCCTCGAAGATCTCGCGGAGCTGCTCCTCGCTCTCGCCGTAGTACTTCGACATGATCTCCGGCCCGGAGATGTTGGTGAAGTACGCGTCGATCTCGTTGGCCACGGCCTTCGCCATGAGGGTCTTCCCGGTGCCCGGCGGCCCGTGGAGCAGGACGCCCTTCGGCGGTTCGATGCCGAGCTGCTGGAACAGCTCCGGGTGGCGCATCGGCAGCTCGATCATCTCTCTGACCTGCTCGAGCTCGTCGTCGAGCCCACCGATGTCCTCGTAGGTGACGTCTGGTGCGTCGGCAGACACCGGTTCGGTGCCGCCGGCGATCTGCTCGGCCGGCTGTTCGGCCACCTCGACTTCGGTCGAGTCGGTGACCACGACAGTGCCGTCAGGATCAGTGTCGGCCACCTTCAACGGGATCTTCTGTCCGGACATACTCGAGAGCGGCCCGAGCCCGAACGAGACCGGGACGGTCTGGCCAGTCGTGATGGCCTGGCCCTGGAGGTTCCCACGGATCATGGGGGCGACATTCCCCCGAACGCGGAGGTTCTGGGGAAGGGCCACCGACACGCGCTTCGCGGGATTGACGTCGGCGGGCTCGACGGTCACTGCGTCGTCGATCCCAACGCCCGTTTCCTGGCGGAGTTGGCCGTCGATTCGGACAACGCCCTTGCCCTCGTCCTCGGCGTACCCAGGCCAGACACGGGCAACAGCCCGGTTGCCGTTCCGGCCTTCGATGACGACGTAGTCACCGTTTTCGAGGCCGAGTTCGGCCATCGCGGCCCTGTCTATCGCGGCAAGCCCGCGGCCGGCATCCTTCTGCTTGAGTGGTTTGACAGTGAGCTTCATTCTGATACCTCGATCGTGAGGACGCCATTTCGCATAAACGCTTCCGCCTCGCCCTCGACAGGCAGGTCGTACTGGTCATCGCCCGAGACGACGATCGCGGTGCCGTCGACGATGTCGACGGTCGCTTCGCCGTCGGGGCCGAAGTCTGCCACGATTTCGACGTGATCGTCGTAGGACCGACGATCGACAGTCGCGTCTACCGCGGCGAGTTGCTCGGTAAGAGTCATACTAACATCAAGTAACCGCGCAAACTATATAAACCTTTCGTGCCGAGATCGGCTCAGTCTGTCGGGTCCGCAGACGGTCACACCCGACCTCATCAGCATTGCGCGGGCCTGTTGGGTGGGAATTGCCGTCAGCAGACCGGCCGACACGAGGAGTCGATTGGCTGTATAAAAACTCCGAGAGGCCATGCTATTCACCCGTCGTCGCGGGCCTGCAGCCGATCACTCACGTACTGGAACGCGACGCCTGCGCGATCGGCCGCGAGTTGGTCACGTTCACCGTCTCCCACGAACAACGTGTCGGCCGGCCGCGCGCCGATGGCATCGATGACCTCGAGCAGAGGTGCTGGATCGGGTTTGTGCGTTGGGACCGAGTCGCGACCGACGACGGCATCGACGTATCCGTCGAGCCCGTGGACCTCGAGGGCGATCCGGCATGCGGCCTCGCAATTGAGCGAACACACCCCGACGGGACGGGTGTCGGGAAGTTCGTCGGCCAGTGGGAGCCGACGTGCCGACCGGGCGCCCTTCCGTTCGTGATCGGCGATCGCCGCATCGACCGGGTCGCGGGCCGCCGTCCCGGCTGCCGTCTCGAATATCTCCCAGAGGCCCATATCATTGGTGGGGATCCCACGTGCCTGGAGGACAGCCGCCGTGTCCCGACGCGCTGCCTCCCAGTCGACGTCAAGCCGGACGAGCGTGCCGTCGAGATCGAACACGATGGCCTCGAAGCCGGCCGTCATTGCCGAGTCGTTCGTGATCGGTGGTCAAATGGGCACCGGTTATTCGGATCGGTTGGTATTGGCTACAGCGGAAAGGTGACACCCGTGTCGTGAGAGAGCTGGGAAGTAGTCAGGACCGTCCGTCCAGTCCACAAGGGACGAATCCGCCACGGTCCTCCGAGGTGACCTAGGTGGACTCGGCAAGTTCGACATCGAGAAATGTCTCGAGCGTTCCGATCACTGAGCCGCCGACGCCAGCCTGTGTGGCTCGGCCCTGTTCGACCGCCAACACGTCCGCCGTGTCCAGGTCCAGTTCACGAGCCAGTTCTTCGAGCTGCAGGCCGGCATCCTGGCGAGCCGATGTCAGTCGGTCGCCGTAGTCCGGGACAAGGTAGGGGAGCTGATCGTCGTCGTAGTCCGCGCCATCTTCCCAGTGGGTGGGATCGTTCGACGCGGCGTCGTGGACGCGGGCGGTGTTCTGGGCGGCGCGCTTCGAGCGGCTCTCCTCACCCCGATCCGGCTCGCCCGTCGATGACCCACCGCCCGTATCACCGTGGTGGGCGCAGTCAGCACAGACGAGGAGGGTTGCCCCGGCGACCGTTGCACGCTGCAGGTCCACGCCGGCCGCTCCGCACAACTCGCAACTGTCGCTCCCCCCTCCACCAGCCTCACCGGTGGAGTATTTGGCCATGTCGACGATTGACGGGTGACTGTATTGAAACGTCCGCTTTCGTGGCGAAAACGAAAGCGCTTATACCCAATCGTCGGATACGCCAGCATGCGGTTCGACAGCGTGCGTGGGTAGCCAAGCCAGGCCAACGGCGCAGCGTTGAGGGCGCTGTCCCGTAGGGGTCCGCCGGTTCGAATCCGGTCCCACGCATCGTACCTGCGGCCTTTCTCACACCACGTATGACTCGGCTCTCACTGACACCCAGGGCGTCGCCGCACATCGATCGATGAACTCCGAATATCGGATTTGATAATGGGTCCGGTACGATTAAGGGGGTGACGAACAACATTTCCGGCAGGCACCAGGCTGGTGCCTGCCACCCCCCTTCCCCTTTCCACTTTCGCGGCTTTTCCCGAGATGGTCCTGCAACAGATTCGGCCCCGAGTGACATCGCGTAGCGGCTCCGCAAACCCTTGGGCTTCTGTACAGTGGTTTGGTTGTGATTCCCGACACGGGAGTGCCGGAATATGTCAGACGTTTTGTACGGAGTCGAATCTGCACCGTCCGTCAGCCACCGACGTGGTCTCTCCCCCGACGACGAAGTCATCTCAGCCGTGAAAACCAGCCCAGCGGCGTACCACGCCTTCTGACGCCCGAAAGCTGGTGGGATACGGATCCGTCGCTCGAAAGAACCCCACGCACCGTACGGGAGTGGCCGTGACCTGGCGTACCTAGAGGGATGGCCGAAGACGGAGACGCGCACCTGCGGGCGCGGCGACCCCACACGGGCTCTCAACCGGAGGTGAACGGTGTCACTCACTCACACCGAGGAACTGCACCTGAGCGCCGGACCCAGAGCCTCACCCGTCGAGCGCCCGGCGGGCTGCGGCAAGTCCGGCGTCGACGTCGACAGTCGCTCCCTGAGCTGTCAGCGCGTCGCCCAGGCCGGCAAGGACTGTACGGACGTTCGTCGGTCGGGCGCTGTGCCCCATGCAACCGATCCGAATGATCTCTCCGGCGAGATCTCCCAGTCCGGCGGCGACCTCGACGCCGTGTTCGGACAGGAGGTGCGCGATGACCCGATCAGCCGCCACGTCAGGCGGCAACGTGGCGGCATTGAGCGTCGGCAACCACCACTCGTCCGCCGGCGTCAACGTCAGGCCCATACCCTCGAGGCCGGCCTTGAGTCCGCCAGCGACGTGCCGGTGGCGCTCCCACCGGGCCCGAATCCCCTCGTCGGCGGCGATCCGGAGCGCCTCGCGCAGCGCGTAGACGTTCGTGATCGGCGCCGTGTGGTGGTACGCCCGTTCCTCGCCCCAGTAGTCCGCGAGCAAGGAGAGATCGAGATACCAGGAACGAACTGGAGTCTCCCGAGCCACCACCTTCTCCATCGCCGCGGGCGAGAGTGTCAGCGGACTGGCGCCCGGGGGACAGCTCAGGCACTTCTGGGCGGCGCTGTACGCCGCGTCGACGTTCCACTCGTCGGCGTGAAACGGCACGCCACCCAGCGACGTCACGGTGTCGGCAAAGACGAGGGCATCGTGGTCGTGCGCAATACGGGTCAATTCTGGGACGTCTGGCTGGAGTGTGCCGGTGCTCGTCTCGGCGTGGACGAACCCGAACAGGTCGGGTTGGTGCGTGGCGAACGCGTCCGCGACATCCGCGGGGTCGAGCGGCTGCCCCCACGGGGCGTCGACCGTCACTGCCTCGCCACCAGCGCGATCGACCATGGCTGCCATTCGCTGCCCGAAGTACCCGTTGTCGGGCACGAGCACTGTGTCTCCGGGTTCGACGAGGTTCGTGACGACGGCCTCCATCGCTGCCGACCCGGTGCCACTGACCGGGAGCGTCCAGGTATTGTCCGTCCGGAAGACGTAGCGGAGCAGGTCCTGAACGTCTTCCATAATATCCACGAAGGCCGGATCCAAGTGTCCCACGAGTGGCGTTGCCATTGCCCGCAGGACGCGCGGGTGGACGGCACTCGGGCCGGGGCCCATGAGGAGCCGGTCGGGCGGTGAAAGCTCTCCGACGGTCGGTCGATCCATGCCCTCGCTACGGGGAGGCGCGGTTAAGGTTGGTCGATTTCCGACCGGACGCTGCCCGATCCGGATCGGGGCGTTTTACTCCCTCGGCCCGCAGAGTCCGCCCGTGGTAGAGCCCCTCGTCCTCCTTGGACTCGCCGTCGCCGGCTTCGTCGGATACAACATCGGTGGGGCGAACACTGGTCCAGCGTTCGGGCCCGCAGTCGGCGCCAACGTCCTCTCAAAGACGCTCGCCGCGGGCCTGATGACCGCCTTCTTCTTTCTCGGTGCGTGGACGATCGGTCGGCGCGTCGTGACGACGCTCGGGAGCGACCTCCTGACCGATGCGACGGCCGTGTTCACGACAGAGGCCAACGTGGCGGTGCTGTTTTTCATCGGCGGCGCCCTGTTCGTCGGGAACTACGTCGGGGTTCCCGCGTCGACATCGATGACCGCGGTGGGCGCGATCGCCGGGCTGGGCCTCGCCGCCGGACAGCTCGAATGGCCAGTCATGGCCCAGATCGTCTCCTGGTGGATCGTCGCGCCAGTCATCGCTTTCTGGCTCTCCGGGGTCATCGGACGGTACTTCTATCCACGGTTGAACCAGTGGTTTGCCCTGCATACCTCCGATGGGCCGCTCGTCGAACTCGACCGGTCGGGGTCGCTCCCGCGACCGGTCCCGGGTCCCAACACCACGCGGCGGGAGTTCGTCGGCACGACCATCGTCGTCCTCATCGGGTGTCTGATGGCGTTTTCCTCCGGTACGTCGAACATCGCCAACGCCGTCGCGCCGCTGGTCGGCAGTGGCGCGCTCGGCATGGAGCCGGCGATACTGCTCGGTTCGGCGGCCGTGGCCGTCGGGGCGTTCACGATCGCCCGCCGGACCCTGGACACCCTCGGCAACGACCTCACCCGGCTCCCGCTGACCGCGGCAATCGTCGTCGCGTCCGTGAGCGCGACGCTCGTGACGATGCTCTCGTTGATCGGGATCCCGGCCAGTTTCGTGATCATCGCGACGATGAGCATCATCGGCCTCGGCTGGGGACGGGCCACGCGAACGACGACCGTCCAGGAGGGCGTCACCGGCGAAGGGACGGCGATGTCGCCCGGGTCACTGGCCGCCGACGAAGGCGGGAAACCGCTGCCCGACATCGGCGAAGAAGATCCGAGCGACATCCCGGCGGCCTCATCGTTGTTCGACCCAGAGACGACGGCTCGGGTGGTACTCATGCAGAACGTCGTCCCCGTGCTGGCGACGGCCAGCGCCTACGTCGCGTTCCGGTTCGTCCCGATCTTCGGCCTCTGAACCGGCGTCCACCTCTGGCGCACCCGAGACGCCATCTCAGAATCGTCTCCGGAGCGTTTCGTGGGTGCCGATGACCATCGCCGGCACGACGAGGATGAACAGGTGTTCCTCGAGGGGAATGCCGATTAGCTCCACCCCGGTCCGCATCGGGATCGAAAACACGCCAACCTCGAGCGTGTACCAGTCCCACAGGTAAGCGAATGGATAGAGGACGACGATGGTCCGGGCCGCAGCCCGCCAGGCGTCTGCGTATCGCAAGAGTCCCAGTGCGACCGTTCCCCACAGCAACTCGGTGACGAGATAGGTGTACGGGCCGAACACGGTGATGTCGGGAAGCACAGTCCTCGTAGGGCGGCAGCTGCCGTAAATCCCAGCTACAGCTCCGGAGACCAACTTTCAAGGCGACACCGACCGAATCTTCTATCGACGATGGACATTGCCGATATCGCGACGGCCGACTATCTCGAGGTCGACGCCGACGAGCGGCTCGGAAAGGTCCGGGCCGTCTTCGATCGGGAGAATCCGACCGGCATCGTGGTCATGGAGAATGGCGAGTACGCTGGCGTGATCACCGACCGGCAATTGGTGCAGTCACACGTCGAAGACAACGCGAAGGCCCGTGGGCTCATGATATCGGCGCCGACTGTCGCCCGAACGGCAAACGTCCGCGACGTCGCCAGAGTGATGGTCGAGGGCGGCGCGAAGATCGCGCCTGTCTTCGAGGCCGACCGCCTCTGGGGTGTCGTGACGGGCGACGCCATTCTCGAGGCTGTGCTCGAAAATCTCGATGCGCTCGACGTGGGCGAAATTTTCACGACCGACGTCGTCACGGTGACCGACGACACACACGTCGGGCGGGCGATCAATCTCCTCCGCGAGCACGGCATCTCGCGGCTCCCGGTCCTCGACGAGGACGGCCACCTCGCGGGCATGGTCACGACGCACGACATCGTCGACGTGGTGGTCCGCGACATGGATAAGGCAACCCGCGGCGACCGCGCCGGCGACGTCGATCGGATCCTCGACATCCCGGTCTACGACATCATGAACAGTCCAGTCGTGACGGTCCACCGCGAGGAGACGGTCCGGGCCGGTGTCGAGCGCATGTTCCAGCACGACTACGACGGACTCCCGGTGACCCCGCCGGACGACGATCGGATCGTGGAGGGAGTCATCACGAAGACGGACGTCCTTCGGGCGTTGTCGTTCACCGAGGAAGAGCACCTGGACGTCCAGATTACCAACATCGACCTCCTCGATACGATCTCGCGCCAGACGATCCGCGAGGAGATCGAGGGGGTCGCAGACAAGTACCAGCAGATGCAGGTCCAGCACGCCCACGTCCGCTTTCACGAACACAAAGAGCGGCTCCGCGGGACGCCGCTCATCCAGTGTCAGATCAGGTTGCGCACCAACCGCGGGCAGGCCGCCGGCTCCGGCGAGGGATACGGCGCCGAACCGGCGTTCAACGTCGCCCTCGACAAGCTCGAGCGCAACGTCCTCGAGGTGAAAGGCGTCATCGCCGACGAGGAGTACCGCGGGCAGCTCCTCCGGAAGCTCGGCGAACTCTAGTCCGCCAGCCCGAGGTCGGCGTCGAACGCGTTGCCGGCCTGCGGCACGCCACGGGCCGTGACGGTTTCGCCGGTGATGAACGCCGCTGCCGGACTCGCCAGGAACTGCACGACGTCGGCGACGTCCTCGGCGTACCCGATACGGCGGTCGACCTGCTCTCGGGGCGGCATCTCGTCGGCGTCGATGCCGAGCGTCTCGACCACCCCGGGCGTCTGGATGAGCCCCGGAGCGATGCAGTTGACGGCGATGCCGTGTTCGGCCCACTCCACGGCGAGCGTCTCCGTGAGGCGGATGACGGCTGCCTTGGCCGCCCCGTAGTGGCTCTCGTTCGGCGCGGGCTGCTGGCCGTTCACACTGGCGATGTTGATGATGTCGCCGCCCCCGCCCTCGCGCATGTGTTCGCCAGCCGCGTGGGTGCAGTGGCGCGTGCCGTGCAGGTTGAGGTCGACAATCGCCTTCCAGCCGTTTTCGCTGATGTCCTCGAAGGGCGCGACGAACTCCCCGCCGGCGTTGTTGATGAGAAGGTCGACCCCGCCGAACTCGTCGACGACAGCCTCGACGAAGGCCGAGACCGCCTCGGCGTCCCGCACGTCGCACTCCTGGGCGAAGGCGGTCCCGCCGTCGTCCTCGATCCCGTCGGCGACCGGGTCGACCCGCTCCTGGGCTCGCGAACAGATGGCGACGTTCGCCCCGTCGCTCGCGAGGACCTCGGCAATGCCCCGACCGATTCCCTGGCTGGCGCCCGTCACGATGGCGTTTCGGCCGTCGACGCTGAACCTCGACATGGTTCGATGCTGGATCCGCAATCCACCTATGTCTGTCGGGGCAGCCCCCGGCAAGCGGTGACCAGGGGCGGTCGTGTGCACCTGTGGAAGTTCGACCGACGCGAACGGTGTCGGATCCCCTGGAACCCCGTAAACACTCTTGGGAGCGTGGACTGTACAGCCGGCATGCCCCCGAGCGTCTCGATCGACCACCGGCTCGACGACAGCGACGAGCACGTCCACGTCGGCTACTGGGACCACACACTCGAGCCAGTTCTCTCGGTGGATCCCGGAGATGTCGTGCGGTTCGAGTGCCGCGACGCGGCGAACGGGTACTTCGACGCTGACTCGACGGAGGCAGACGTGGCGTCGGGGCCGAACGCCATCCACCCGCTGACGGGCCCCGTCGAGGTCCGGGGCGCCGAACCCGGCGACGTGCTCGCCGTGGAGTTCATCGCGTTCGAACACACGGGGTTCGGCGTGAGCTACTTCTATCCCGGCGAGGTGGGGAAGGGGCTCCTCCCCGAAGCATTCGACGACGCGGGACTCCACATCTGGGACCTCGACGGTGACGTCGGACAGTTCGTCGACGGCATCGCGGTGCCCCTGCATCCGTTCCCGGGCATCGTCGGCCTGGCGCCGGGGGAGCCGGGCGAACACAGCACCGTGCCGCCCCGACGCGTGGGCGGCAACCTCGACGTCAAGCACCTGACGGCTGGATCCACGCTCTATCTGCCGGTCGAAGTCGAGGGAGCCCTGTGCAGTATCGGCGACTGCCACGCAGCCCAGGGTGACGGCGAAGTCTGCGTGACCGGCATCGAGGCACCGATGGCCGTCACCGCCCGCTTCGACGTGCGACCAGACATGGACGTGGCGCAGCCAGAGTTCCAGACGGCAGCACCGAGCACGACACCGGCGACACACGGGACGACGTACGGAACGACCGGGATCGCGGACGACCTGCTGACGGCCTCCAAGCTGGCTGTCCGCCACATGATCGACCACCTCCACACGGAGCGTGGACTCGACCGCGCTGATGCGTACATCCTCTGTTCGGCGGCCGTCGACCTCAAGATCAACCAGGTCGTCAACGAGCCCAACTGGACGGTGTCCGCATATCTGCCGGAGTCGATCTTTCCAGAGTAAGGGAAAACCACAGCCGTCCCAGACGGAGCCGGGCGCTCCCGAAAGGGGTTTCACGCGTCCCACGGACCACACCTCCGTAAGCGACCCACCGCTAAAGCGGTAGGCTTTCACCATGAACTCCCGATCCAACCAAACCTGGTGCGGGTGCAAATCCGCTCTCGGTCATCGCCCCGGTGTTTATACGCACGCCTACGGGTGCGTCTCCGTCCGAAGGCTTGTGCGACAAACGGAGGAGTACGAAGTCGACGTTCCTCGCGGCACCACGGAACGTCTCGATGGTTCCGTGCAGGAGGGCGGCGACGCTCGCGGTTACATCGTGTGTGTCCGGGACCATGCGCCGCACCTCCATACGACAAGTGGCTCCGGTATGCCTTTTCAAATTACACCCCGGCAGGGGAGTCGATCCTGCCAACGGCGGTCGCACAGGCACGCGAACGCGATTCCTCACCTTGCAGCGGTGGGTGTCCGCGGTGTTCTCGTATGACCGACCTCGACGTGTTTCTCCCGGTCGGTGCCCAGCCCAGTGTCGACGCCCTGGTCGATCAAGCCACGCACGCGGAGGCGCTGGGATACGATCGCGTCTGGCTGCCCGAAACCTGGGGCCGCGACGCGGTGACTGTCATGACAGCCATCGCTCAGGAGACCGAAACCATCGGTCTCGGGACGAGCATCGTCAACACCTACTCGCGGTCGCCGGCAACCCTGGGACAGACGGCAGCGACACTCCAAGAGGTTGCCGACGGCCGCTTTCGGCTCGGACTGGGCCCCAGTGGGCCGGTCGTCATCGAGAACTGGCACGGGATGGACTTCGGGAACCCGCTCCGACGGACGCGGGAAACGATCGAGATCGTCAAGGCCGTCCTCGCCGGCGAGGAGGTCGTCTACGACGGCGAGTACTTCGACCTCGAGGGGTTTCGACTGCGGTGTGATGCGCCAGAACCCACGCCGGCGGTCGACGCGGCTGCCATGGGCCCGAAAACCGTGGAGCTGGCGGGCCGGTTCGCCGATGGCTGGCACGCCGTCACGTTCACCGTCGACGGCATCCAGCAGCGCCTGGCTGACCTCCAGCGCGGTGCCGACCTGGCGGATCGATCCGTCGACGACCTCCGCGTCACCATGTCCGTCGGCTGTTGTGCGCTCCCGGACGGTGAGCGGGCCCGCGACCTCGCCATCCAGCACACCGCGTTCTACATCGGTGGGATGGGGACGTATTACCGGGACAATTTGCTCCGTCAGGGTTACGACGTCGCGAACGACATCTTCGACGCGTGGCAGGCCGGCGACCGGGAGCACGCCCAGGACCTCGTCCGCACCGAACTCGGCGACGAGATGGGCGCCGCCGGCACGCCTGCCGAGGCCAGGGAGCAACTCGAACAGTTCCAGGACATCGACGGCGTCGACGGGGTGGCCGTCTCGTTCCCGCGGGGTGCCGGTCCGCCGGAGATCGAGGCGACGATGGACGCGTTGGCCCCCTAGCCAACGCCGGCCACCGGCCCGACGGTCAAGTTATTAGCCCCTGGAGGCGCCAGGTGGCCCCATGGCAGACGGCTACACTGGCGCGGACCTGTTCGTCGACGCGCTCTCCCAGTACGGCGTCGAGCACGTGTTCGGCAATCCCGGCACCACCGAACTTCCCGTGATGAACGCCCTCGCGGAGAGCGACCTCGAGTACGTCCTCGGCCTCCACGAGGACGTGGCCGTCGGCATGGCCTCGGGCTACGCCCAGACGCGGCGGTACCACGCCCACCACGATCCGTCGGTCAATCCGCTCGGGGTCGTCAACCTCCACATCACGCCGGGCCTGGCCCACGGCGTCGGCAACATCTACGCCGCGGGCTTCGCCGGCTCGCCTGTTCTCGTGACCGCGGGCAATCACGAGCTCGACTTCCGCACGGAGGAACCCCTACTCTACGGCGAGCTCCCGGAGATGGTCGAGCAGTTCTGCAAGTGGTCCGACGAGGTCCTCGACGTGAACGCGCTGCCCACGATGCTCCGGCGGGCAGTCCGGACGGCGCTGACGCCACCCACCGGTCCCGTCTTCCTCGGTCTGCCGCTGGACGTGATGCTGGCGGAGACGGACGAGCGGCCCGAGCGTCTCGGCGCCATTCCGAACGCGGGTCCCGGCGATCCCGACCAGCTCGACGAGGCTGCCGCGCTGCTCGCCGACGCGGACGAACCGGTGTTGGTGTTCGGCGACCACGTCGCCCGCGCCGGCGGCGTCGACGCGGCTGTCGAGCTGGCAGAGACGACCGGTGCCCGCGTCCACGCGGAGGTGCTCGCCTGCGAGGTCAACTTCCCGGCCACCCACGAGCAGTGGGTCTCGTACCTGCCGCCGGGCGAGGACACGCTCCGGAGCCTGCTCGACACCGACCTGATTGTCCTCGTCGGCTGCTCGACGAACACGACGCTCCTGCGCCACGAGGGCGACCTTGTGCCCGAGGACGCGACACTCGTCCACGTCAGTGACGACGCCTGGCAGGTCGGGAAGAACGAACCAGCCGACGTCGCCGTGGTCGGCGATCCCGGGCTGGCAATGGCCGAGCTTGCCGAACGCGTGGCGGACCACATCGATGCCGAGACGGTCGAGTCGCGCCTCGAAACGGTCGCGGAGTTGCGCGAACTCGTCCAGTCGCGCATGGGTCAGGACGATTCCGATCCGGACGATCCGCGGGCGTCGAAAGGACAGCTCGTCGAGGCCATGCTGGACGTCGGTCCCGACGCGTACATCGTCGACGAAGGCGTGACGTCGAAGGGCGCGATGGTCACTCGGTGGCCCTTCCAGGCCGAACAGTACGTCTCGAACAAGGGTGGGGGCCTCGGATACGGCCTCCCGGCGTCCGTCGGCGCCGCCCTGGCCGAGTCGATGACCGACGACCCACGCCGGGTCGTCGGGTACATCGGTGACGGCTCGTACCTCTACTATCCCCACAGCGTCTACTCCGCGGTTCGCCACGACCTCGACCTCACAGTCGTCATCCCGGACAACCGGAACTACCGGATCCTCAAGCAGAATACGGCGGCCCTGCTCGGCGGTGACGTCGAAGACTACGACTACGTCGGCATGGACTTCGAGCCGCCGGTCGACATTCCGGCAAACGCCGAGAGCCACGGCGCCCGGGGTCACCTGGTCGAAGGCCCGGACGAGATCCGGGGCACCTACGAGGAAGCACTCCACAGCGAAGGTGTCGACGTTCTCGACGTGCTGGTGCACGATTGACTGGCCTCGGGCCACAGGCGAACGTCGACCGAGATGTGGCAATCAGTCCCCGAGCGTGGGCTCCTCGATCGGGGCCGGCGTCCCGTAGGCGCGTCGAGCAGTCACGACGAAGCTGAGAGTCGCGACAGCGATGAAGCCGGCGGCGAGATAGAAGCCGGCCGTCGTCGAGATAAAGTCCATCGTCGTCCCGACGAGGACGGGTCCCGTCACCTGTCCGACCTTCCAGGAGATCGAGCGAAGGGACATGGCACTGGCGACCGAGTCGTACTCCTCGCCCTCGTCGACGAACAGCGACATGCTGGCCGGGAGGCGAATCGAGTCACCGACGCCGAGGATCGCGTAGGCGCCGAACAGGGCGAAAAAGGCCCCACCGAGGAGGTGCGTGTCGCCGAGCATCGTCACCTCCAGTAGGGCGATCCGCCCCTCGAAGTACGACGCGAGCGGGATCATCGCCGTGCCGACGCCGTACACCAGTGCCCCAACAGCGACGAAGTAGTGTTTGCGGCCCCACCGGTCGGTGAGATTGCCGACGAGTCCCTGCATGAGTGCCTTTGTGAGCTTGCCGCCGGCCAGGATCCATCCGATGACGAACGGCGACATGCCGAAGGCCGTCCGGGCGTAGATCGGGAGGAAAATGATCACCGCCATCTTCCCGAAGCTGAACGCGAACCGAAAGCCGACGAGCGCCCGGAGCATGGGGAGGCCGAGCAGCGATCGAAACGTCTCGAGCCCGGTCGCTGCATCCGGATCCGTCCGGCCACCGGGGTCGTCCCGGAGCGCGACCCAGACGAGCACGAGCGATCCGAGGGTGATGGCCGTCAGCACCAGATACGGGACCGTAAACCCGTACGCATAGAGGAGATAGCCGCCAACCAGATCGCCGGCCATCGACGAGAAGGCGCCCACCTGGTTGTACGAGCCGAGCCACAGCCCCTGTGCGTCGTCGGGACTGATCTCGCCGACAATCGTCGCTCCCGTGATCCAGAGGACACTCGCCCCCAGCCCCTGGACCATCCGAACGAGGATGACGTGGACCGGGCTGCTGACGTAGATGAAACCGACGAAGACGACCACATTGATCAGGAATCCGACGAGCAGCCAGCGCTTCGCGTTGCCGGTGTCGACCCGGCGCCCGAGCGGCAGAACGATCACGAGCTGGACGAGCGCGAACGCAGTGCCGAACAACCCCTCGACGAACCCGGTCGTCTGGAACAGATCCGCGTATAGCGCCAGGGCGATCAGAATGGTCGAGTACGCCTGGCTCCGCGCGAAGGCCGTCCCGGCGAGCGCGGCGAACTCCCGGTTCAGCAGGAGTCCGACTGACCTGAACCTCGTCACGGCAACCGACGCTCACTCGAAGGGCACCTGTGTCGCCGCAAAAACCTCTCGATCCGATCGCTCGGGATTCGCGAGGAGTCAGCGCGGAGTGGTCAGAACAGGATGCACGAGTCGCCAGGGGTCACACGGCGCACGCGGATCGGGCTACTGGAACCCGATGCGACCGCCCCGGTGACCCTGCGTGGGCTCGGGCCCGCCGCCCTTGAAGTCCTCTTCCATCCGCTCGTAGTAGTCCCGGATGTCCTCGCTGATGGTCGGCCGGACGTTCTCCATCGCCTGCCGGAAGTGGCGCATCTCGATTTCGTCGGCGTGTTCGTCCTCTCGGAGCGACTCGATGGCGGCTTCCCGCGCGATCGACTCGAGGTCGGATCCGACGTACCCGTCCGTGATCTCGGCGAGTTCCCGGAGGCTGACGTCCGGTGCCAGCGGCGAGTTCTCGGTGTGGATCTTGAGGATCTGCTCGCGGCCCTCGGTGTCGGGCTCGCCGATCATGACCAGCCGATCGAACCGGCCCGAGCGGATGAGGGCCGGGTCGATCATGTCCGGCCTGTTGGTCGCGCCGATGATCATCACGTCCTCCATCTCCTCGAGTCCGTCCATCTCGGTCAGGAGCTGATTGACGACACGCTCGGAGACGTTCGAGCCGACCTCGCCACCTCGGCCGGGCGCCAGCGAGTCGAGTTCGTCGAAGAAGACGACAGTCGGCGCCACCTGCCGCGCCTTCCGGAAGGTCTGGCGGATCGCCTTTTCGCTCTCGCCGACCCACTTGGAGAGCAGCTGGGGACCCCGGACGCTGATGAAGTTCGCGTCGGTCTCGTTCGCGACAGCCTTGGCCATGAGCGTCTTCCCGGTCCCCGGCGGGCCGTACAGGAGAACCCCGGCAGGCGGCGTAATCCCCATGCGTTCGAACTTCTCGGGGCTGTTCATGGGCCACTCCACGCTCTCGCGGACCTCCTTTTTGGCCTCATCGAGACCGCCGACGTGGTCCCAGTTCACCTTGGGGAGTTCGACGAGGACCTCGCGCATCGCGCTCGGGGAGACCTCGTTCAGCGCGCCCCGGAAGTCGTCGCGCTTGATGATCATCCGGTCGATCAAACTTGGCGGGATGTCTTCCTCGTCCAGGTCGATCTCGGGCAGGTACCGCCGCAGGGCCTTCATGGCGGCTTCCTTGGTCAGGCTCTCGATGTCGGCCCCGACGAAGCCGTGCGTCTCCTCCGCGAGTTTCGAGAGCGTCACGTCGTCCGACAGCGGCATCCCACGGGTGTGAATCTGCAGGATCTCCTCCCGGCCGGTTTCGTCCGGGACGCCGATCTCGATCTCGCGATCGAACCGCCCGGGTCGCCGCAACGCCGGATCGACGCTGTCCACGCGGTTCGTCGCGGCGATGACGATCACCTGGCCCCGGCTCTCCAGGCCGTCCATCATCGTCAGGAGCTGGGCGACCACCCGACGTTCGACCTCGCCGGTGACGTCCTCGCGCTTCGGGGCGATCGAATCGAGTTCGTCGATGAAGATGATCGCCGGTGCTTCCTCGCTGGCGTCCTCGAAAATCTCGCGGAGTTGCTGTTCGCTCTCCCCGTAGTACTTGGAGATGATCTCGGGGCCCGCGATGGAGAAGAAACTGGCCGAGGTTTCGTTGGCGACCGCCTTTGCGAGGAGCGTCTTGCCCGTGCCCGGCGGGCCGTGGAGGAGCACGCCCTGTGGCGGCTCGATCCCCAGCTTCTTGAAGATCTGGGGGTGTTTCATGGGGAGCTCGACCATTTCACGGACTCGCTGGATCTCGTTCTGGAGGCCGCCGATGTCCTCGTACGTGATCCCGCTGCCGGTCTTCTCGAAGCCCGAGATGGGCTCTTCGCGCAGTTCGACCTCGGTATCCTCGGTGATGAGCACGACGCCCTCCGGTTCGGTTTCGACGGCGATCAGCGGGATCGCCTGGCCCGGTGAGCGCATGAACGGGTGATTGGTCGAGGACATCACCGGCACGATGTCCCGCCCGACGACCGGACGCTTGAGAATCTGGCGTTTGACCATGCCGGCCGCGTCCGAGCCGAACTGGACGCTGGCCTCCTCTGGCGGGGCGAGGACCAGTGTCTCGGCCTGTTCCGCTTCGGCTTTGCGAATCTCGACCCGTTCGCCGATGCCGACATCGGCGTTCTGGCGCGTGAAACCGTCGATTCGGACTGTATCGGTATTCCAGTCCTGGCGGTCGGCGCGCCAGACCTTCGCGGCCGTCGTGTCAGCACCCTCGATCTCGATAATATCGCCCGGAGACAGCTTGAGATGCAACAACGTGTCGGGATCGAGGCGCGCGATCCCACGGCCCGAGTCGTTCGGGTAGGCTTTCGCGACCTCGAGTTTGACTTCGTTCATGGTCGACTGGGATGTGTTACCACTCGGGAGTGGCGGGAGATATGCTTTATGCTACCGGCGGCACTCCAATCGTCGACCGTTCGCTCGTTCTGGCGGCGCCACCCGGATGCAGTGACGGGGGTCTCTGACTAACTCTGCCCTCGCTGGGAGCTGTCCGGCGCGCCAGCGCAGTTCCGTGGAGGCTATGTAGCGACACCCCCACGGCTGGAATATGCGGACCCTCGCGTTCGACGGGCGAATGGGCGCCAGCGGAGACATGGTGCTCGGGGCGTTGATCGGCGCTGGCGCCGACCGCGACGCACTCACCCCGGTCGAGGACGGGCTGGCCGTTACATACGATGTCCATCGGGTAGATCGTGGCGGGATCGACGCCACGTCGGTCACAGTTCACTCCGACGACGAACCCGCCGAGGGGCACGGTCCCCACCGGCACTACCACGAGGTCGTCGAGATCGTCGAGGGGCTTGGCCTGCCGGCATCGGTAGAGTCGACCGCGCTCGCCACGTTCGAACTGCTCGGCGAGGCCGAAGCGACCGTTCACGGCACCGACCTCGAGGAGACACATTTCCACGAGGTGGGAGCCGACGACGCCATCGCCGACATCGTCGGGACGTGTCTCCTCCTGACCGACCTCGATGTCGAGCGCGTCGTCACCACGCCAGTCGCGGCTGGGGGCGGAGAGGTCGAAACGAGTCACGGCACCTACCAGGTCCCGCCGCCGGCCGTCGTAACGCTCGCCGAGCGGGCCGACTGGACGCTCCAGGGCGGACCGGTCGAGTTCGAACTGCTGACGCCGACCGGGGCGGCATTGCTGGCGCATCTGGCCACTGGCCGCGACACGCTCCCCCAGATGCAGATCACTGGATCCGGCTACGGTGCTGGATCGCGGGAGGTTCGAGCCCGGCCGAACGTGCTCCGGGCCATCGTCGGCGAGACCGGGCCCGAACTGGACCGCGAGCCGATCACTGTCCTCGAGACGAACGTCGACGACGTCTCACCAGAGGTGCTCGGCAGTCTCCAGACCACCCTCCTCGACGAGGGCGCGCTCGACGTCACTGTGGTGCCCCTCGGGATGAAAAAATCACGGCCGGGGCACCTCGTCCGCGTGGTGGCCAGTCCCGAAGACGCCGAGCAACTCGCCGAAGGCCTCGCGAGAGAGACCGGGACCCTGGGCGTCCGCGAGCACGGCACGAGCCACCGGTGGGTGGCTGATCGGGAGATCGTCACCGCCGACATCGAGCTCGCTGGGCAGGCCTACGAGGTGGACGTCAAAGTCGGCCGGGCCGGCGAGACGGTCTACGACGTCAGCGCCGAGTTCGACGACGCGATGGCGGTGGCCCGGGAGGCGGACGAGCCCGTCAGACGGGTCATGCGCCTGGCCGAGGCGGAAATATCAGACTGACCGGGGTTCACGCCGCCCCGTCTCGGTGTTCGTCGAGCGCCTCCCTGATCGAGAGCTCACCCGTTGCGACTCGCCGAGCAAGTCCCTCGTCGATCGCTCGGTTGCGCTCGCTCGCCTCTCGGGACCGATCTTTGATTCGCTGCAGCTCACCGGCAGTCGGTTCGATGTCGCGAGCCTCGATTCGCTCGCCTTCCCGCCGGGCAATGTTGACCGCGGCGAGCACGTCGCCCATCCCCCGCGTTCCGGTTCCCAGATACGGCGTCGTCCCCGTCTCGTCGACGAGCTCGACGGGGACCGCCGGGAGGTCGTCGATGATCTGCGAGCCGACGAGCCTGGCACCGTCACCGACTCGGACGAGTGGGTCCACGGCTCCCGAGAGTTCCTCGCGGAGCACGTCGCCCACGCGGTCCGCCGGGACGTGAAACGTCGCAACGACTGTCTCGTCTGACAGCACGGCGATCCCGGGACGGGCGCCGGGATCGATACCGACGATCGTCCGGCCGTCGTCTCCCCGAAGGTGGCCGATGGCCGCCTCAACGGCCGCCCGGGGCTGCCCCGGCTCGGCGTGGAAGACCTCGACGTCGCTCCCCACGTCGACGTCCTCGTCAGGCCCCGTGACGACAACGGATGTTCGGTCCGGGAGATCCGCTGCCGTCGGTTCGATGGTGGTAAACGTCACGCCCCGCTCGCGGAGGGCTGTGACCACGTCGTGGTAGACCTCGAAGTCCGCCGTGGCGACCACGATCACAGGCGATCGTGGTGCGGACAGAACTTACACGACTCGATCGGGCCGCCACGCGATCGCACCACGAGGCCTTATGTATTCGACCGCCGGAGCTGTCGGTGTGTCCGAGCGCCTTCCCACCGGCTGCACACCCGTCGATGAGTTGCTGGGCGGCGGCCTCGAACGGCGTTCGACGACGCAGATCTACGGCCCGCCGGCCTCCGGCAAGAGCAACCTCGTGCTCTCGGCTGCCGTGGAGACGGCCGCGCGGGGAGGCTCAGCGCTGTACATCGACACCGAAGGGCTATCGGCCGAGCGGATGGAACAGGTCACGACGGCCCGCGCAACGTCGGAAGTCGACGACCTCGCCTCCCGGCTCCTCATCAGCGACGCGCACACGTTCGACGAGCAGCGAGAAGCGGTCCAGGATGCCGCCGACATCGCCGACCAGGTCGAGTTGATCGTGCTCGACAGCGCCACCGGTTTCTACCGGCTGGAACGAACGGCACAGGCTGATGGCGAGGCACTTCGGGGTGTCGCTCGCCAGGTCACGCACCTCCTGTCGCTCGCACGCAAACACGACCTCGCGGTCGCCTTTACCAATCAAGTCTACACTGATCCAGAATCCGAGGGAATACGCGCGCTCGGCGGACACACCCTCGATCACTGGTCAGCGACCATCGTCCGGCTTGAGCGGTTCCGCGGCGGCAACCGACGGGCGACGCTCGAGAAGCACGGGGCGAGCGACGTCGGGGAGAGCGTCACCTTCCAGATTACCGAAGCCGGGCTCGCGGCGACCGATCGCCGGTGAGTCCGACAGATGCTCGCTGAAACTACAATTCCGGCAATCCAGTCGGTCCACCGGATGGCCAAGAACCCCCATTCTTGCCGCCGCGGGATCGGCTCCCATCCTGGTCACTCGTGGGCAAACCGAGCCATTCGAGCACGCCGCAGTCTGCCAGGTCGACGAACCGCCCGGCGAGGCGCCGTCGGTGTCGACACCCATACGAAGCTCCCAAGAGGGCAACCCCGTATCAGTACAGGAGGTCGTCGTCGCTCTCGACCATATAGAGCGTCCGCGCAGCGATGTTGACGGCGTGGTCGCCGACGCGCTCCAAGTCCCGAATCGTGAGCAGCAGGCGGTAGACGTCCTGCATGGTTCGCTGGACCTCCTCCTCGCTGTTGACGTCCTCGCGCTCGATCAGGTCCCGAACGACGATCTCCGAAGCGCGCTCGCACATCGCGTCGACTTCGTCGTCGCGATTGGCGATGGCGTAGCAGGCCTCGGCGTCCGCGTCCGCGTAGGCCTCCATCGCGTCCTCGATCATTTCGACGGTCGCCGCACCGATCTCCTGGACGTCGACCTCCGGAAAGACGCCGTGTTCGGCCTCCATCGTGTAGTCGCCGAGATTCGTTGCGAGGTCAGCGATTCGTTCCAGGTCGGTGATGATCTTGAACGAGGCGGCGATAAACCGGAGGTCGCCCGCGACTGGCTGCTGGAGGGCCAGGAGGTCGATGCAGTCCTTCTCGAGGTCGAGGTAGAGCTTGTTGACTTCGTGGTCGCCCTCGATCACTTCCCAGGCCAGCTCCTCGTCCTTGGACTCGAGGGCGTCGAGTCCCGTGCGGACGCGGTCGAGGACAATCTCGCTCATGTACAGGACGTCCTCGCGAAGCTGCTCGAGCTTGTCCTGGTACCCTTCGCGCGCCATGCTATGGCCTCCCACGGTCAGCGCTATGTACTTTCTGGACGGGTGTCTGGCGAGTCATCTGGTGTCCAGGGCGAAAACCGCCGTGGGGACTGCCCGTGTCGTCAGTCATGGGTCGTTTACCCGAATTTGCCCGTGATGTAGTCCTCGACGCGCTGGTGCTCGGGGTTCTCGAAGATCTTCTCGGTGTCGTCGTACTCGACGAGTTCACCACCGGTGAGAAACACCGCGGTCCGGTCGGAGATCCGGGCGGCCTGTTGCATGTTGTGCGTGACGATCACGACCGTGTACTCCTCGGCCAGCTCGGCGATCAGGTCCTCGATCTGCGACGTCGCGATGGGATCGAGCGCGCTTGCGGGCTC
The DNA here is from genome assembly GCA_964383875.1 of uncultured Halobacteriales archaeon. GTDB lineage: Archaea > Halobacteriota > Halobacteria > Halobacteriales > Haloarculaceae > CAYLJD01. Next base: position 13,480 of record CAYLJD010000010.1, on the reverse strand, counting down.
GTCCATGAGGATCACTTCGGGGTCGACCGCGATCCCGCGGGCGATACACAGGCGCTGTTGCTGGCCACCGGAGAGGGCCAGGGCGCTCTCGTCCAAGCGGTCCGCGACTTCGTCCCACAGGGCGGCTCGACGCAGCGACTCCTCGACGACCGCATCGATGTCCACGTCGAGATCCTGAATCCGCGGCCCGTACGCGACGTTGTCGTAGATGCTCTTGGGGAACGGATTCGGCTGCTGGAAGACCATGCCGATCCGCCGTCGAAGCGCAACGGGATCCACATCGGCGTCGTAGACGTTCTTCCCGTGGAGGCGGAGCTCCCCTTCCACGCGGGCCGAGTCGACGAGGTCGTTCATGCGGTTGATGCACCGGAGAAACGTCGACTTGCCACAGCCAGACGGGCCGATGATGGCCGTCACCTGCCGTTCGGGGATAGCCATCGTAACGTCACGCAACGCCTGCTCGTCGCCGTAGTAGGCGTTCAGGTGCCGGGACTCGATGATCGTCCGTCCGGTTGTGCCGTCTGACTCGGCTGTCCGACCGGCTGTCACGTCCGTCTCGACGAGTGGCTCACTGGCGGCGTCTGCGGGATCCGTCGCGGCGTCGGGTATCTCGCTGGCCGACTCGTCGGACATGGTGCTGTGTTCGGGTGTCATGTGTCACGCTGATACTTGTTGCGGAGGACGATCGCGATGGCGTTCATCGTCAGGAGGACCACCAGAATCGTGACGACGCCCGCGGCGAGGACCGTCGTGAAGAAGGCCTCGTCGGCAAACGTCGACGCCCAGGTGTAGATCTGCAGGGGAATGGCCCCGACCCGGTCGCCGAGTTGTCCAGGCACGCCGAAGATGGCTGGCGCCCCGATCACGAGCAACGGGGCCGTCTCCCCGACGGCCCGGCCGAGCGCCAGGATCGTGCCGGTGAGAATTGCCGGGAACGCCTCCGGCAGCACCACCGTCCGGATCGCCTGCCAGCGCGTCGTTCCCATCCCGTAGGCGGCCCGTCGTCGGGAGTCAGGGACCGCCCGGAGGGCCTCGCGAGAGTTGATGACGACGATCGGGAGGACGAGCAACGCCAGCGTCATCCCGCCCACGAGGACCGTCCCCGGAGCGAGCCCGCCGAACCGAACGAACGCACCCAGGCCAAGCAAGCCGTAGACCACGCTCGGGACGCCGGCCAGATTGGAGATATTCACGTCGACAACGCGGGTGAACCACGTGTCGCGTGCGTATTCCTCCAGGTAGACCGCGGCCCCGACGCCGACCGGAAACGCGAGCAGCACGACGACGATCATGAGCAGAATCGTGCCGGCGATGCCCGGGTAGATTCCGGCCTCGGATGCCGGGGCTGACACCAACGAGGTCAGAAATCCCCAGGTCAGCCAGGCCTCGGGACCGGCGAGCCCGACGAGCCGTTCCAGAGCGAGGAGAACCGCGATGCCACCCACGAGCACGACTGGCAACACACCACCGATCGCGGCGCGATTGCGCTCGACAATCGGGACCGTCACGTACAGGGCCACGGGCAGCAGCCCGACGATCCCCAGGACGGTCAGGGCGGAGGGGTTCACGCCGACGAGAACGCCCAGCACGCCCAGTGCCCAGCACGAGACGAAACTGCCGACGCCGGCAGCGATGCCCGGCCGTCGCGTGTCGACGCGGCCCCTGACAGAGCGCGCAGTGAGGGCCGCAGCGGGGAGACCGAGGACGAACAGCACCAGCACCCAATCGGCCGGCAAGACCGGCAGTGACAGGATCGTGCGTGGAATCCACCACAGCGAGATCGCCGCAATGACACCGACCCCGGCGAGCCTGACACCGAGCGGCACGCGGTCAGCCACCCGTTCGATCGCGAGGGCGGCTCCCGTCGGAACGGCGAGGCCAAGCGTGTAGGCGAACAGTATTGTTGGAGGGATGACGTCCGTGAAGACCACCGCCACGCCGCCGGCGTATAGGACCCCGACGAACGCGAGGCCCGTCGCCGTGAGACCGCGTCGAAGCGCCCTCGAATCGGTCGCCGCGAGCCACCCGGCGACCCCGACTGGCACCACGACCACCAGGAGTCCGGCAGCGGCCAGCCACGCCGGCTCCGCCGAGAGCGGTCGAATCGCGTCGTTGGTCACGAACACGAGCAAGACGGCGAGGGCGACGATTCCGACGAGCGTCATCGCCAAGAGGAGGTACCTGAACACCGTCCCGACCGTCCGACTCACGTGGCCGACCGCGCCGACGCCCGGGCTCGACGGGGCCTCGGACCGGTCCGATGATGGCGGTGTTCGGCCGGCCATCACTGGTACTCCTCCCGATAGTGCTGGGCGAGGAGATCACTGACCACGTTCATGGCGAGCGTGATCAGGAAGAGCAGCAGCCCGATGGCGAAGAGGCTCCGGTAGGCGAGCCCGCCGCCGGTGATGTCGCCGGTCAACAGCTGGACCATCGCCACGGTCATCGTCATCCCGGATTCGAAGAATTCGGCGGGGTTCAGGAGATTGTAGAGGTGTGCCTGGCCACCCATGGCCAGGACGACCGCCATGGTCTCGCCAATCGCCCGCGAGAGTCCCAGAATGAACGAGGAGAAGATGCCGGACGCCGCAGCTGGCACGACGATCCCGGTCGTGACCTCGAACTCCGTCGCCCCCATGCCGTAGCCGGCCTCGCGGAGCCCGTCCGGGACGGCCGACATCGCGTCTTCGCTGATCGACGCCACCATCGGGATGATCATGATCCCCACCACGATGCTCGCCGAGGCGGCGTTGAAGAACGGGACGTCACCGAAAACGGCATCCAACACCGGCGTGATGTAGACGACCGCGAAGACGCCGTAGACGACCGTCGGCACCCCAGCGAGCACCTCCAGCGCGGGTTTGAGGAAGGCACGGGCTTGCGGCGTGGCGTATTCGCTGAGGTACATCGCCGCACCGACACCCAACGGCAAGGCGATGAGACCCGACCCGATCGTGACGATCAGCGTCCCACTGACCAGGGGAACGACGCCGAACTGCGGATCTTCGTCCCCCGGTTGCCACGAGGTGCCGGTGAGAAACTCGCCCACCGTCGCTGTTTCGCCCTCGATGCCGAACAGCGGCGCCGTCACGGCGAAGAACTTCATCGCCTCGTGCACCAGGAGGACGACAATACCGAGCGTCGTCGCGACGGTGATCAGTGCACAGGCGAAAAATCCGGCCCGAACAACCAGTTCTCGCGGGCGGGTGTCACGCCGCGCCGTGATCGACTGCGTGACGTCGCGACTCATCGCCAACCCACCGCGCTCGATGGCGGTCGACCCGGCCCGAGCCCGGGCCAAATCATGGTTCGTTCGCCTCCGCGATGGCCGCGTTCAGCCGGTCGAGAACCTCACGTTTGGTCGGTTCGTCGTTCGGGACGTACCCCACGGAGTCGGCCACGAGGTCCTCACTCGTCGAGTGCTCGACGAAGAACCGGGCAAACGCCGCGACGTGATCTTTGGCCAGACTCGATGTCGCGGGATAGGTAAACAGGGGGCGCGACAGGGGCGTGTACGCGCCGGACTTTGCCGTCTCGAGCGTGGGCTCGACGCAGCCGTCTCCGTCGTCGATGGCGAGCGCCGTGACAGTCTCGGCGTTCTTCGAGTAGTGGGCAAAGCCGAGATATCCGAGCCCGCCGCGGCTGCCTTGCACGCCCTGGATGATCTGCTGGTCGTTCTCGGTCGCCTGATAGTCCCGCCGGGAGTCGGTCCCCTCGCCGAGCACGGCCTCCGAGAAGTAGTCGAACGTCCCCGACGCGTCGGTCGGGCCGTACAACGAAAGCTCGATATCCGGCCAATTGTCGTCGACGTCCTGCCACGTCTGGGGACGGGACTCGGCCGCCCATATCGTCCGGAGTTGGTCGACAGTGAGGCAGTCCACCCAGTCGTTGTCGGGGTTGACAATCACGGTGAGAGCGTCCGTCGCAACGCGGAGTTCCACGGGCTCGACGCCATTGGCCGCGCAGTGTTCGCGCTCGGCAGGTTGGATCGGGCGAGAGGCGTTGTTGAAGTCCGTGTCACCGGGACAGAAGTGGTTCTGGAACCCACCGCCGCTGCCGGTCGACATCAAGCTGATTCCCACACGTGGATGTTCTTGGAGGAACCGTTTGCGCATCTCCCGAGCGAGCGGGAAGACTGTCGAACTCCCGCTAATGTCGAGCGATCCGGTGAGTTCGCCGGTCGTCCCGCCATCGACCCGCTGGATGCAACCACCGAGTGGCGCCGTCGCTGCGAGGCCGGTCCCGACCAGAACCGCCCGCCGTGAAATACCCGTTCCAGGGTCGGCCGCCATTACGCGAGCCGTTCAGCGGATGGGATAAATACCGTGCTATGTTTACTATAGTGATCTCAGTAGTCTATATATTCTGTTCGGTGACGTGGACGGTGAGACGCACGCACCGTGGTTCTACCCGGCAGTATCCAGCCCCGGGTGGGGCACCGGTCCACACACGAGGGTGTGACAGTGGAGCGCGTCTCACGCGTCGCCCCCCGCTGTGGCTGGGCGATTCCGGCGCTCCTGGGGATGGTATCGGATCAATCAGGTGAGAATATATAGAATTAAGCAGATTTATAGTGACGGTCGTCTCAGGTGCTCCCATGGAAACACGGAAGGTGCAGGTCACGGGTGGGTCGACCTACACGGTCTCACTACCGAAGGGGTGGGCGACCGACAACGGCGTGAACGCCGGTAGCGTCGTGGAGTTTCACTCCGAGGACGACCTCCTGCTGCTGCAGCCACAGCGCGAGGCGGACCACACCGAGGGCGTCCTCGACATCACAGAACTCACCGACGAAGACGAACTGACGCGGGCCGTCATGACAATGTACGTGAACGGGTTCGACGTCATTCGGCTGGAGACCGGCCGGATCACGGCCGCGCAACGCCGGGTGATCCGCGACGCCACCCAGCGGCTCGTGGGGCTCGAGGTGATCGAGGAGACATCGGAGCGTGTTGTCCTCCAAGATCTGCTGGACTCGGCCGAACTGTCTGTCCACAACGCCATCACGCGAATGCGACTGGTCTCGTTGACGATGCTCGCCGACGCCGTCGAAGCCCTGATCGAGGACGACCCGGAGTTAGCCCACGACGTGATCGAACGCGACGACGACGTCGACCGCCTCTGGTACATGGTCTCGCGGGTGTTTCGCACCGTCCTCCGCGAGCCAACAGCCGCCGACGATATCGGGTTTCCCCGAGACACCTGCTTCGACTTCCAGTCCAGTGCCCGGCAGCTCGAACGGATCGCCGACCACGCCACCAAGATCGCGGAACTCGCGCTGGAAGTGGCGGAAATCCCGCCGAATGCGTCGGACCCGCTCCAGCGCCTCGCAGACGAAGCGAAACTCGTCCCGGAGACGGCCATGGACGCGCTCCTTGCCGAGGACAGCGATACGGCAGTCGACCTCGCCAGAGAGGCCCGGGCCGCTATCAGGGACGTCGAGGCCACGGTGCGGGAAGTCGACGCCGAAATACACGAACTCGATCCACAAACCGCCCAGGTGCTCGGTCTCGTCGTGGACTCGCTTTCGCGGACGGCCGACTACGGGGGCAATATTGCGGAGTCGGCTCTCCAGAAGGCGGCGCCGCGGCCCTGAGCGTCAGGTCTCGTCGTCGAGACGGACCGCGTTGACCTGGCCGTCTTGTCCGGGGCGAGACGTGACTCGCGCCCGCCCTTCGGACGTCTCGATGACGGCGCCCTTCGTGATGATATTCCGACGCGCGTAGTTCGGGTTGGACGGGTTCTCCGCCACGTTCTCGATGTCGGCCGCGACCACCTCGCCGTCGACGGCCACGCTCGCCGTGTCGGTCGTCAGTGCCCGGACCTTCGTGGTATGGCCGCGGGCGTCGATCGTCTTGACACGCGGCTCACCGACTTGGGTCTCGGTCGGTTCGTCACCGAGTTCGTGGAGCCGCTTCTTGCGAAACCGCCGGCGACGACCGCCAGTCCGCTTGCGCAGCGACCGGCCTTGATCTTTCATGGGTCGAAAAAGCCCGAGCCGCTACTTGAAGGGTTCGATGGGTGTGTGGGGTGCGGGGCAGACTCCACCGTCGTCGGCCTCGCCACTCGGTCGCTCAGGACTCGGTACCTTTACGGTCGTGACTTCCGCCCACTGACCATGATGCTCAAGCGGTCGATCGCCGTCCCGTTTCGGACAGAAGGGGCCGACCGACTGCAGGAAAGTGAAGTGGTCGTCGCCCTGTCGCTGGACCGGGGGTGGTTCTCGCCTGATGGGGCGAAACAGCTCATCGAAACCGCGGTCACAGAGGGGCTGGTCAGCCGAGACGACGGCGCCATCGTTCCGACCTTCGACCCCGACGACGTCTCCATCCCGGACGGCTTTGAACCGGACGAGAGCGTCCTCGAAGCGACATCCACGTTCGAGCGGATCCTGGCGACCCTCGTCGAGGCGGACATCGAGAAACAGCGCGCCGTGGCAGCCTGCAATCAGCTCCAGTCGGAGCTGGCGATCACGCTCGAGGCAGCCGCACTCCTGTACGCCAAGCGACAGGGGCTCGAGGTCGCACAACTCGCCAGCCGCGCACAAGCAGAACTGTCCGCGGCGTAGCCGCCGATCCGACCGCGAGAAGCGTCCTCCCTGCCGAGCGCACAGCGGCTACAGCCGTGCCTGGGTCAGCAGGAGTGTCCGGAGGTCCGCGGCGAGTCGGTCGCCGCACACCGTTGCGTCGGCCGCCGGTGACACGTCGAACCGATCGGTCACGACCTGGATGGCGAACAGCCCCGCGTCAGCGGCACCCCTGACGTCTGCCGTGGGGTGGTCACCGATGAAGACGGCCTCGCCGGGGGCGACGCCCAGCGTATCGAGGATCGCCTCGAAGGCCCGCGGATCCGGTTTGCCTGCGGGTAGCGAGCCCGTCACGACGACCGCGTCGAAGCGATCGGCCCAACCCAGCGTCTCTAATTTCCCGTACTGGGCCCTCGTGGGCCCGTCGGTGAGCAGACCGACAAGATAGCGTTCGCCGAGATCCGTGAGGAGGGCTTCCACCCCCGGGACAGGCACGAGTGCCGATTCCACGGCATCCCGGTAGGCGGCCGCCACCGACGCCGGATTGCCCTCGTCGAGAATCGCGTCGAATATCGGGGCCCGTGTCTCGTTTGCGAGGTCCGCATCGTGCGCCGCGAGGTACTCGTCGCGGCCGATCCGTGGAACGTCGGCGGCGTCTGTCGCCTGATCGAGCAGGATCTGGCGCGGTCGCTCTGGCACGGCCAGCGTGTAATCGAGATCGAAGACGACCGCCGTCGGCTCCATTGACGACCGGTACGGGTGGGAGCCTTTTGAGCATGACTGTGGGGAAGATATAGGGTCGCGCGCGGCGAGTCGGCCATCGAATGAGCTTTTTCGATCGGCTGGGCGACCGGATACGGGCGATCGACAGTGTGCTCTGCGTCGGGCTCGATCCCCACCCCGATCGCCTCCCGGGTGCGGTCCGGGACGCGACGCTGCCGCGATGGGCATTCAACAGACGGATCATCGACGCCACCCACGAGTACGCTGCCTGTTACAAGCCGAACGTGGCCTTCTACGAGGACCCCGACGGATGGCGGGCGCTCCGGGAGACAATCGAATATGCACACGGAAAGGGCGTGCCGGTTCTCCTGGACGCAAAGCGGGGCGACGTCGGCCCGACCGCTCGGCAGTACGTCCGGCTCCTCGACGACGCGGACGCGATCACCGTCTCCCCCTATCTCGGCCGCGACTCGCTGGAGCCGTTTTTCGACCGCGAAGACAAGGGGATTTTCGTCCTCTGCCGGACGTCGAATCCCGGCGGCGCAGACCTGCAGACGCTCGAACTGGCCGACGGTGAGCCGCTCTACCGTCGCGTCGCAGCCCTCGCGGACCTCTGGAACGCCAATGGCAACGTCGGACTCGTCGTGGGGGCAACCGCCCCGGCCGAACTCGAGCAGCTCCGCGAGGCCGTCCCGACCCTCCCGTTTCTCGTGCCTGGTGTGGGAGCGCAGGGCGGTGACGTCGAAGCCGCAGTGACACATGGCCTGGCCAACGGGATCGGGCTGATCAATTCCTCGCGGGGCATCGACTTTGCCGGCGAAGCGGCCGTCGGGGCCGTCGGCCGGGACGTCGAGGCAGCACACGCCGACACGTACTTTTCAGCAGCCGGTGAGGCGGCCAAGCGGCTGATGGCACGCCTCAACGACCATCGATAGCCGCCAGCCACAGTGGGGCGGCCGTCAAAATCGATACGTATCGACGCCGTCGGGCATGTTTTCTTGGGTACGACTGGGGTCCTGGCCGCCGCCGACTTCAGCCGCACATTCCACACAGAGCCCGAGATCCGCGTCGAAGTGTTCCTGACAGACGAGCTGTCCGCACCGGTCGCACGAGTCGGTGACGTCCGCCCGCTGGCAGATTTCGCACGGGCTCGAGACACTCATGCCCGTGGCTAGCAGGCTCGCGGGCAAGAACCCTGCGACGGCGTCGGCGGGAGGCTTACAGTGGTCGGGTCCGAATGCGGGCCCGTGCGTCGACAGCGGCTCACGACGGGGTTGACCATCGCGTTTGCCGGGATGAGTGTCGTCCTCGGGGTGGCCGGCGTGCTGACCAACCCGATCGCCCTCGTCGTGGCAGCCGTCTTCGCAGCCGTCGCGGGCCTCCTCTGGGACCAGGCGTCCGGCCGCATGGCGAGCCGTGTCTACCGCCGCGTCGAACGACAGGCGGCCGTCGACGGTGGTCGCGGCGGGTTTGGAGCGGGCCCTCGGGACACGTGGACGAGCCCCTCCCGCCGGCAAGGGCGTCGGTCCCGGCGGACCGGTTCGAGTCGCGGTCGGGCTCCCGACCAGACTGACGGGCTCAGTGCGCGGGAAGCGTACCGAATCCTCGACCTCGATCCGGAGGCGGATGCAGCGCGTGTGCGTGCAGCCTACCGAGAGCGGATCAAGCAGGTCCACCCCGACACGGCTGGAGGCGACGAGGCAGCCTTTCGACGAGTCCGGGCGGCCTACGAGCGGCTCTCGGACTGACCGCGGATCGAACCGGAATTGTAGGCGGCCATCTTTGACCCGGTATGGGCCCCGAGCTGGGCATTCCCGACGAGGCACCGCCACTGGCGGTCGACATCGACGGGACACTGACAGACGAAACACGGGCGGTCGATCCCCGAGTACTGCCGGTGCTCCGGCGCTGGCCCGCTCCCGTCATCGTGGCGACCGGGAAGGCGTTTCCGTATCCGGTCGCGCTCTGTGAATTTCTCGGCCTCAGCCAGCGGGTCATCGCCGAGAACGGGGGCGTGGTCCTCGCGTCCAGGAACGGGCCAATCCACGTGCTCGGCGACCAGGCTGCCGCGGCAGCCGTCGCAGACGCCCTCCGCGATCGCGGGTACGATCCAGGATGGGGTGAGGCGGATCTCGTCAACCGGTGGCGCGAGACCGAACTCGCCATCCGCCGAACCGTTCCCCGCGACATCGTCGACGAGCTCGCCGCCGACCGGGGGCTCACCGTCATCGATTCGGGGTTCGCCTACCACGTCACGGCGCCGGACGTCGACAAAGGACGCGGCCTCGGGCTGATCGCCCGATCGCTGAACCGCGATCCCGGTACGTTCGTGGCGATCGGGGATTCGGAGAACGACGCCCCGACTTTCGAAGTCGTCGGCCAGGCTGTCGCTGTGGGAAACGCCGACGGGCCGGCCCGGGCCGCGGCGGACTACGTGACTGAAGCCGAGTACGCCGACGGGTTTCTCGAGGGAGTCGACTGGCTCCTCGACGCAGGGGGAACCGTTTAAGGCCCCCAATCAACGAGATAGCCCCATGTCAGGCCCCACGCGTGGCCGGTCACTCGGTGGAGGGCCACGGTGAGTCTCCAATCACCGGTGGGATCGGACCACCAGTTGGCCCGGCTCCTCCAGATCGGGGTCGTGCTCGAGGAGGTCGTCGAGGCCCGCGCGGCAAAACACGCCAGAGAGTCTGACGCCGTCGACGCAGAGGTGCGTCGCTTCCTCGAGGACGCCGCGTCGGAGTCCGCGAGCCACCGCGACCGGCTCGAGGCCCTCGTCGAAGAGCTCCAGGCCGAGACCATCCCCTTTGCAGAGATCAAGACGCTCGTCGAGGAACAATACGAGGCCGATCAGGATTTCGACGGGGTGCTCTACGACCAGCTCTGCAACGAGGAGACGGCCTACAAGTTCTACGACGATCTCATCGGGGCCATCGAGTCGTCCGAGTCGACATTCAGTGTCGATCGCTCGCGGTTGCTTGCGGTCCTCCGCGATATCCGGGCCGAGGAGGAAGCGGGTGTCAAGGAAGTCACGGCCCTCATGGAGGCGAATACATGAGAGACGGCACCTGGGAGGGGGCAAACCCGTGAATACGGCCGACCAATACCTGAAAGCGATCTACCTGATTCAGGAGGCCGAGGACGGGTCCGCCGCCACGGGGGCCGTCGCCAACCAGCTCGACGTCAGTCCGGCGAGCGCCAACGAGATGATCGGCAAGCTCGAGGCTGACGGGCTGTGCCGCCACGAGAAGTACAAGGGAGTCGACCTCACGGAAACCGGTATCCGACGCGCGAGGGAAGCCCTCCAGAACTACTGCATCATCGAACGGTTTCTCCTGGAAGTCCTCGAAGTCGATGAGTTTCGGGCGGAAGCCCGCCAACTCGAGTCGGTCATCGACGAGACGGTCGCCGAGCGGCTCGACACCATCATCGATCGTGAACCCCAGTGTCCGGACTGCTTCAGTGCCGAAGAAGACGTCTGCGGCCTGATCGAGCTGGAAGTCGACGCGGCCGACTGACTTTTGGCGCGCACTGGCGACCACAGCGACCGGCGAGCGAATCAGTGTCCGTGACCCCGTGAGCCACCGTCACCAGGGGCGACACCCAGACGTCGTCGGGCGGCCGAATTCCGGCGTGGGTATTGGCTGCCGGGACGGCACAATCCTATTGTACCGGCCACGCCAAGCCGGGGTGAAGCCCCGTGGTGTAGCGGCCAATCATAGTGGCCTTTGGAGCCACTGACGGCGGTTCGAATCCGCCCGGGGCTACTCCGCTGAGAGCCCCCGAAACGGTGTCCTTAAGAGTGCAACGACGGACCGGGGAGTATGAGCAACGACGAGGCGGCCGACGAACCCGACGAGTCGGCGGAGGCCGAGACGGCAGAGCCCGATGGGCTCCAGGCGGGCGACTTCGTGGAGATTGCCTACACGGCCCGGACGGTCGACGGTGGACAACTCGTGGACACCACCGACGCCGACGTCGCCGAGGAGGAAGGCGTCGGCGAGGATCAGGAGTTCGGCCCCCGAACGATCGTCCTCGGTGAGGGACACATCTTCGAGCCGATCGAGGACGACATCATCGGCAGAGACGTCGGCGAGACGGGGACAGTCGTGGTACCGCCGGCGGAAAGCTTCGGCGAGTACGACGACGAGCAGGTGCGGACGGTGAGCAAGGACAAGATCCCTGAGGACGACCGGTACCCTGGAGCCCAGGTCAGCATTGACGGGCAACAGGGGTTCGTGGAGACGATCGTCGGCGGACGGGCGCGTGTGGACTTCAACCACCCGCTCGCGGGCGAGGACGTCGAGTACGAATACGAGATCCTCGACGTGATCGAGGATCGAAACGAGCAGGCAAGCGGACTGCTCTCGATGTTTCTCGACCTGGAGCTCGACGTCTGGTTTCAGACAGACACCGTCGAGGAAGAGCAACTCGTCGAATCGGACGACGGTGACGAGGGTGACGGAGAAGACGAGAGTGACGCCGACGCAGGCGAGGAGGCGACAACCGAGCCCGAGTACGAAACCGTCGAGGTCGAAAAGGAGTCGCTGTACGTGGAGGCTGTGCCCGCCCTGACGATGAACCAGCAGTGGATGATGCAAAAACAGCAGATCGCCCAACAACTCATTGAGCTCCTAGGCGTCGATCGGGTCGTCATTCAGGAAACGATTGACGGGAGCGGCATGGGCATGCCGGGCATGATGGGCGGAATGGGCGGTGGTGGCATCGAGGATGCGCTCGCCGAGGCAGACATCGACGCCGACGACCTCGACGACATCGACGAGTTGGCCGACGAACTGGAAGGCGAGTGAGCGACGAGGCCACCTCAATACGGCGTGGCTGAGCGCCGCAACCACAGATAGATCCCGACAGAGACGACATTGAGTCCGACAAACCCGGCAAGCGCCGCCCAGAAGACCGGGTCTCGGTTCCAGTCAGTCCGGGTCCGCAGATACCAGCCGTCCAGATAGGTCGCCGACGGCAGCACGACCACGTTGAGCACCAAGAGGGCCGTCGCGACGGCCATTGTCGGCGGGACCACCCCGACGACGAGGCCCGCAATCACGGCGAGTGTCGTGCCGAAGCCTCCGACAATGCCGTAATAGCCTAGCGGAGAGCCCTGGGCCTGCTCCGCGGGCGCTGTCGGGAGGAGATAGCCATCCTCGACGGCCACGGGAATGCGCTCGCCGCGGAGCTCGGCGACGGTGTCCGGCCAGCGATCGCGGAGGTCGAGCACCCGTTCGAGGGGCCCGTCGTCCGCTGGTGGCCACTCGTAGTAGACAGCACCCCCAGATCGGTCTCCGTCCTCGACGTCGACGCGGACCTGCAACGCCGCATCGGACTCGATCTCGGCTGGATAGTCCGCCGGCACGGCTGTGGCGGGGACCCGATCGACGTCCACGGCCCGGCCGAAACGCCGGACTGATGACTGGGCTGTCGGATCAGATTCCGTCCCGGCTGTCGAGTCCGCTCGCTTCGTCACGTCGGACCGTTCGGCAGGCGCTCAATTAGAGGTATCGGGGTCCAGCGAGCCCTTAGACGCTGATGTGTGCGGCGAGATCCTGGCGGACCATCGTATCGCAGTAGACACACCGGACGCCCTCGTCGAGCACCTCGAAGCGCGAATCCACCGGCTCTGCCTCGGTCGTGATGCAGTTGCGGTTGGGACACTCCAGGACACCGACGACCTCGGCCGGTCGGGTGACGCGGTGCTTGTCGACGACGTCGAAGTCCCGGATGATGTTGATGGTCGCCTCAGGCGCAATCAGCGAGAGCACGTCGACTTCCGACTGGCTCAACTCGCGGCCTTCGACCTTCACGACGTCCTTCCGGCCGAGGCGGTCCGACGGCACGTTCATGCCGATACTGACGACCTCCCCGCCGCTTCCGTCGATGCCGATGATCGCGAGCACGTGCAACGCCTCCCCACCGGGCACGTGATCGATGACCGTGCCGCTCTCGATTTTGCTGACCCGCAGTTCCTGATCGTCGGTCATCCTGACCCCTCCAACAGGAGGTCGAGCAGCGCCATGCGCACCGGCACGCCGTTGTGTGCCTGCTCGAAGTAGGCGGCGCCGGGGACTGAATCGACGTCGTGGCCGATTTCGTCCACGCGCGGGAGGGGATGCATCACGGTCAGGTCGTCAGTCACATCGAGGGTCTCGGCGTCAATGCGGTACTCGCCGGCCACCGCGCGGTACTCGCTCTCGTCGGGGAACCGCTCGCGCTGGA
>CAYLJD010000009.1:0-46563 GCA_964383875.1 uncultured Halobacteriales archaeon | reverse complement strand
GGGACAGCGCCCTGAACGCTGCGCCGTTGGCCTGACTTGGCTATCCCTGCGCGCGGTACCTGGTTTTGCGTCCGGCGCCAATTGCCTTTCGGGCCGTGCCGGATCGGCGCTCTCCACCGATCCGGGGGTCTCCGAGATGGTCCACCGTGTCATCATAGCTGAATCGCCTCTTTGAGTTCGTCGGCTCGGTTCTCGATCGTCTCGATGGCCTGCACAACGAGGTCGTCGACAGCGAACGAGCCGTCGGTCTCGACGTGGAAGACGAAGGCGTTTTCGACGTCGCTGACAGCCACCTCCTTGCCGGGATACCGCGCGGAGAGGTCGTTGTCGAATGCCTCGGTCGGGACGAGATCACCGTCCGCGGGGCTGTCGCCGTTGACCGGTTCGGCGTCGTCGGCGGCGGCCTCCTCGATGACGCCACGAAGGATTTCCGGCTCGTCCTCCTCGAACTCGCTCTTCTCTCCGACAACTTCGACACGCTGGAGGTGGCGGTACCCGACCGCGACCCCACCCTGGTGTTTGGCGTGGGTGCGACCGGTCTCGAGGACGGCGTCGGCCTCGACCTCGAGGCGCTGATCCTCCTTGAGATCGATGATCGGGATGTTCTCGTCGGCCGGCTCGACCATGGTGTCGCTGGAGACGAGGTCGCCCGAATAGGCTGTGCCAGGCCCCTCCACGTCCAGCGCTAGCGTTACCTCGTCGCCGGGGGCGAACTCGCCTGGCGGCGGTGTCGTCAGCGGAACGAGCCCGAGCCGGTGGCCGATTTGCTCGTCGAACATGACACTCGAGTTCTCGATGAGCCGAACGGTGTCGATGCTGAAGGTCGGCACGTCCGCGATCATTGCTCGGCGGATGCCGTTGGCGAACGCGGGCGTGATCCCACGCACGAGAAACCGCGCTTGGCGGTCGTCTCGGTCGACAAACTCAACCTCGTAGTCACCTGCCATCGTCAGAACCCGGAGTTTTTGGGTCCGCGGGTCCCGTCGTGGGGAATCGGTGTGACGTCTTCGATGCGACCGATCTCGAGACCAGCACGCGCCAGGGCCCGAATCGTCGCCTGCGCGCCGGGCCCGGGGTTGGTCTGCTGGTTCCCGCCTGGGCCACGGACGCGAACGTGAACGCCTTCGAGCCCCTGGGCGAGGACGTCCTCGGCGACAGCCTCGGCCATCTGCATGGCGGCGTACGGCGAGGCCTCGTCTCGGTTCTGCTTGACAACAGTCCCGCCGCTGGACTTCGCCAGCGTCTCTGCGCCGGTCTGGTCCGTGATCGTGATGATCGTGTTGTTGAACGAGGCGTGCACGTGCGCGATGCCCCATCTGTCGTCAGCCATTATTGTTCCTCCGCGCGTTCAGGGTGGAGTTCGTCGGCGAGCGGCGACGAGCCGTCGAAGCTCACCGTGTCCTCCGCAGCGACAGTCACCGTATACGACGGACGCTGGACCCGGGCCCCCTCCACGACGATGTGGCCGTGGGAGATGAACTGTCGGGCCTGTCGGGCCGTGTTGGCCAGCCCCTTCCGGTAGACGATCGTCTGAAGGCGCCGTTCGAGCAAATCGGTAATCTCGAGGGACAGGACGTCGTCGAGTTCGTCCTCGTCCCCCAGGACACCGATGCGTTTGAGCCGGGCCAGGAACTCCTGCGCCTCCTGGCCGGCGGCCGTCGCGTCACCCTGGGTCCGTCCCAGGAGTTTGCGGGCCTCCCGCCGGAGGTTTCGGAGTTCGGACTGGGCCTTCCAGAGCTCCTCTTTGTTCTTGAGCCCGTAGGTGGCGACGAGCCCCGATTCGCTGGCGATCCGCTCGCCCTGGTAGGGGTGGTTCGGGGTCTCGTATCCCTTGGTGTTGCTCCCGAGAGCCATCAGAGCCCAGCCTCCTCGTCCTCAGCCTCTTCGTCCATCTCCTCTTTGATCGCCTCGACGTTGACGCCGATGGTCCCTTCAGTCCGGCCGGTGGATCGGGTCCGTTGGCCCCGGACCTTCTGCCCGCGCTTGTGTCGGACCCCTTTGTACGAATCGATCATCTTCATGCGGTTGATGTCCTGCCGGCGCGTCAACTCGAGGTCGTTTCCGACCTCGTGGGTCGTCTCGCCGGCGAAGAAATCGTTCCGATGGTTCGTGAGCCACTCCGGTACGTCGTCGGCAAAGCCCTCGACGAGCTCGACGATGTCGTCGATCTCGTCGTCTTCGAGCGTCCCGAGCGTGACCCGCCGATCGACTCCCGCCCGGTCGGCAATGAGTCGGGCCGTGCGTCGGCCAATGCCGTCCATGTCGGTGAGCGATCGTTCCACAGATTTCGTGCCGTCGAGGTCGGTTTGGCCGATCCTGACGAAGTAGCGGAGGTCCTCCTCGTCCTCCGCCTCGTCCGCAGTGTCGGGTGCTTCTTCGCTCATGTTGTGGTCTCGTGCACGTCGTGGCGGGGATTTGAACCCCGGAGGCTTGACGCCACAGAGTTAGCAACCCTGCGCCTTGGGCCAGGCTTGGCTACCACGACACGCCTGCGTGCCTGGTACTCGCGCCCGCCGATAGCGGACTCGGGGCCGGCCCCCTACACGAGTCGTGTCCAGTCTTCGCCACCCGCCGTATTTAAACGCAACGAATGGACCGATGGGCCACCGACCCACGCCACGGATGTGCCAGTCGCCTTCACAACCCTTTTCGCCGCTTCCCGCCGACGGCACACATGGACGAAGCGGCCGTTTTCGACCGATTGCAAACCGTCGAGGACCCAGACCTGGGCGACGACATCGTCTCGCTCTCCCTCGTCAACACGGTCACGGTCGACGACGGGGCGGGCACGATCCACATCGACCTGGCGCTCGGCGCCCCGTACTCACCCACCGAATCTGCTATCGCGGCCGAGGTGCGCGAGGTCCTGGCCGACACCGACTTCGAGATCCAGCTGTCGGCATCGATCGAACGCGACGTCGACGCCGAAGACGCCGTTCTGCCAGACGTCGAGAACATCATCGCGGTCGCGTCGGGAAAGGGTGGCGTCGGCAAGAGTACGATCGCGGTGAACCTCGCCGCTGGCCTCGCGGACATGGGCGCCCGAGTCGGCCTGTTCGACGCCGACGTGTACGGTCCGAACGTCCCGCGGATGGTCGACGCGGACGAGCCTCCCCAGGCCACCGAGGACGAGGAGATCATCCCCCCGGAGCAGTTCGGCATGAAGCTCATGAGTATGGACTTTCTCCTCGGCGAAGACGATCCGGTCATCTGGCGGGGGCCGATGGTGCACAACGTCCTCACACAGCTCTGGGAGGACGTCGACTGGGGGCGCCTGGACTACATGGTCGTCGACCTCCCACCGGGGACGGGCGATACCCAACTCACCCTCCTCCAGAGCGTCCCCGTCGCCGGTGCCGTCATCGTCACGACGCCCCAGGCGGTCGCGGTCGACGACGCGCGCAAGGGGCTGACGATGTTCGGCCGCCACGACACGCCTGTCCTCGGCATCGTCGAGAACATGTCCAGGTTTCGGTGTCCGGATTGCGGCGGTGAGCACGCCATCTTCGGCGAGGGCGGCGGCCAGGCGCTGGCCGACGAGGCCGAGATGCCGTTCCTCGGCGAGATCCCGCTGGATCCAGCCATCCGAGAGGGTGGCGACGCGGGGCGGCCGATGGTGCTCGGAGATGGGGAGACGGCAGCCGCCCTCCAGGCGTTCTCGAGGACGACAGCCAACATGCAGGGGATCGTCCACCGCCAGCGCGTGTCACGGGCACGGCGCGAGTAGCCCTCTGCAGCGGCCCCAAGCAAACCCTTTATTCGCTACGGACCGGCACTCGGGGTATGGATCAGGCCGACCGGGTCGACCTTGTCGCTCGTCACACCGAGGAGGTGGTGACGGCAGACGAGTTGGCGACGCTCCTGGCCGAGGGTGGCACTCCCTCAGTCTACATCGGGTACGCGCCGACCGGCGAGATGCACATCGGCCACTTCACGACAATCCGCAAACTGGCGGATTTTCTGGACGCCGGCCTCGACGTGACCGTCCTGATCGCCGACCTCCACGCCCACCTCGACGACGAGAAGAGCCCGTTTGACCTCCTTGACGCCCGCTCGACGTACTACGAGACGGCGATCCGAGCCATGGTCGAGGCCGCCGGGGCCGATCCCGCCGACGTGGCGTTCGTCCGCGGGACAGCGTTCGAACTCGACGAGGACTATGCGCTCGAGCTGTATCGGATGGCCGCCGAGACATCCATCGCGCGCGCCCAACGAGCGGCCAGCGAAGTGGTCCGCGAGTCTGACGCCCCGAAACTCGGTGGGCTCCTCTACCCGCTGATGCAAAACCTCGACGTGCGCGCCCTGGAGGCCGACATTGCCTATGGTGGCATCGATCAGCGGGGCATCTACATGCTCGGTCGGGAATTGCTTCCAGCGCACGGGTGGCGGTCGCCGGTCTGTGTCTTCGCGCCGCTCCTTTCGGGACTGTCGGGCGGCAAAATGTCGGCCTCGGCGGCCGCCTCCAAGGTCAACCTGACTGACGATCCCGACACCGTCGTCGCAAAAATCGAGGACGCGTACTGCCCGGCCGGAACGGTCGAAGACAACGGCGTGCTCGAGTACCTCCAGCACCTGGTATTCCCGATCTTCGAGGGACGGGACGACCGACTCCACATCGACCGACCTGCCGAGTACGGCGGCGATCTCGTCTACGAGACGTACGCGGCCCTCGAGACGGATTTCGTCAGCGAGGAGCTCCACCCGGCCGACCTCAAGCCGGCGGCCGGGGACGCCATTGCGGATGTCCTCCAGCCGGTTCGCGAGCACCTTCTCGACCAGCCAGATCTACTCGCGGATGCCTATCCGGCGGCGTACAGCAACCCCACCGAATGACGGACGACCTGCCGAGATCGCGCCCCGCCGTCCGTGCGACCTACGAGCGAATCGGCGAGCACTTTGCCCAGACCCGTGTCCACCCCTGGCCCGAAGTCGAGGCGTTCTGTCGAGATTCTGTCGGCCGGGTGGGCCTCGACATCGGTTGCGGAAACGGACGGCATACGGGTCTGCTGGCCGAGTCTGTCGAGACCGTCCTCGCACTCGACGCCAGCCGAACGCTCCTCCACGAAACGGCAGCCAAAATGAGCGACAACGGGTGGACAGCCGCACTCGTCCAGGGCGATGCTGCAGGGCTCCCCCTCGCAGACGGGACGGTCGACGTGTGTCTCTCGGTGGCCACGCTGCACCACCTCCCCGATCGCGAGGTGCGTGTCGACAGCCTGCGCGAAATCGGCCGAGTCCTCGCAGCCAGTGGGACCGCATTGATCAGTGCCTGGAGCACCGCGCACGACCGGTTCGATGCACCAGCCGACGCTGCTGTCGGGTTTGACACCACTATCGACTGGACACTCCCAAACGGGGAAACCGTCCCACGGTTCTATCACATCTACGCGCTTCCAGAGTTCGAGGCGGACCTCGAGGCGGCCGGGCTGACGGTCGAGCGAGCCTACAGTTCCAGCGGCAATTGCTTCGGCGAAGTGCGGCCCTGAAGGGAAACGCCCTTAGTCAGTCACAGGGTAGCCACGCCCAGCGCGCCGGTGGTCTAGCGGTAGGACCTGAGCCTTCCAAGCTCATGGCCCGGGTTCAAATCCCGGCCGGCGCATGGGAGACGCCTTCTACTCAAGACAGTCACCTGTCTCAAACTTGTATTGACAAGACGGACCTTCGTGGCGTTCGTCGTGTGGAAGCTTACGTCAATACGATCGATCGAAGAAACGCTGGTTACGAAGCGCCGGCAAGTCGCTCAAGGTGTTCAACGCCATCGAGTAGTGGTTTCGCACGGTGGGTAGAGACGAGACTGCTTTCCCCAGCCAGCCGTTGGAAGTACCTCCCTCAAGCCTGTGTGGAGAGTGCTGTTTTCTGTGCGACCGAGGAAACCACTCGACTCGCAGGGGACGCGGATTGCCACGGGTGTAGTTATTTTTATCAACTCAAATTATACCGTGAAAACGGCGGCCTTTGATACCTCGCTGCACGCTATTGGGGCCAATGGCACCACGTTCGGGAACCCATGTTTGCGACCACTCGCGTGTCGACTCCGCTATCGACGCTGGCACCGACGGTGTAGATTGGTTTGCTCCAGGGCTCCGCCTGGTATCAACTCAAGGGAGTACCGAGGAGAGATGCTGCTAACACAAGACTGGTCAGAGGCTGTCCCGAACCGCCCAATCAGGTGGATCTATTTCACTGGAAATCGATTCGTGTTGGCGATCATCTCATCGATTGTCGTCATGGGTGTGATGGCAATCCTGGTGAGTGCGGGTATTTTTGCCGTCGGCCCAAATAGCACATTCCCGTCGATCTTGTACAGCGGTGTCCTTACCGGGATGCTCACCCTTCTCACAGTAGTGTTGTCGATAAACCAGCTGATTCTGTCGCGGCTGTTCGGAACTGCCGGTGGCCTGTGGGACGATTTAGAGGGGAGTTTGCGGTTCCGGGAGGTCGTCGAAGATATCGCGGCGGTCGACGCCAGTCCAAACGAACCTGCATCGTTCCTTCGTCTGTTGGGTGAGACGCTCAAGACGCGTCTCGAACCACTAGCAACCATCGACGACAATCGGTCGATTTCCGACCCAGAAGTAATCGAATCGTACGTCGCTGACGTAACCGACTACGCGGACGAACTCGTCCGCGCAGACGACCTCGACCACCCGATGAAGGTGCTCATACTGACCCTTGGGTCCGACAATGCAGACCACATCGATAGCACACGAGCATTGCAACGTCGATTCGGCGAGTCGGTTCAACCCGAGGTGGCGGAGTCACTCGCAGACGCACTGGCACTGTTGAAATCCACGGCGACAATGCGACAATTCTACAAAACACTCGTTCTCCAACAAGATTTGGCACAACTCTCGAGAGATATATTGTACACTGGGGTTCCCGCGATTTTGCTCTCTTTTTTCATTCCACAACTGTACTCTGCCTCACCTGACGTTCCGCCGGGAATCAATCCGGAATTTCTGCCGTTCATCGCTGTGCTCGGAACCGGCCTCATCCTGCTGCCGTTTTTGCTGCTCGGGGCGTACGTCCTCCGTATCGCGACAGTGTCGCTGTACTCAGTTTCGGTCGGCACGTTCCTCCCCCCAAAGAAATCGATCAGTGATGAGTAAGTGATCGGGGCAAAGGTTGAACCACCAAGTGATCGCCGTCACAGGACCGAGGACGGAGTGGCGCCCGACGACGTATCATAGTATAGATCAATTTCCGGCTGCACGAGTGTCGGGGTGTAAATCTCTGTTGTGGGATCACACGGGTAAGTAGACAATACCGCTCAAGTCGAGGGAGCCTTCAACACGTAAAGCAGCTTCTCGGCCAACAAGGCAGTCGGATTGAGACTACGCGCAAATTGTAGGCCTAGACACAATGCGAGCAGAGTCATCGAATCCTTAATGCGAACTGGCCCGAGTAGTATAGCGTAATTACTCGCAGATGGACCCTGTTGGCGTCGGTTCGGCCGTGGTATTTCTCGTCATACTGGTGATTTGTGGGACGATTATCCACGAATTCCTCCATGCGATCATCCTCCACGCGTTCGGTATTCCATATACGATCGAATGGTTCACGGTTAGCCACATGAGCAGTCTCCAGTCGTGGCTCACCGTCGAGTGGGCAACGGTGACACCAGTCTCGGTTCCTGCGGACGTCTCACCGTGGCAACTCAGACTAGCTGCCATGGCCCCACTGGTGACCGCCGCTCCGTTCGTCCTCGTTGTAGCCGGGATCCTCCCGGATCCGTTCGAGTACGGGACGGTCGCGCCAAAACTGGTGGCCATTGCCTTGATGGCCGCAGCGATTCCAAGTCCAGACGATTTCTCGCTATTCTGGTACGCAGAACGTGCCCTCTCCGAGTGTAACGAATCCCGTGGATAAGCGAGGAACGTGAGACTCCTTTGAACCGCGGGTCCATTGTCACTGCCCGACTCAAACGACGACCTCGTCGAATCACCTAATCCTCTTCCACGACCACGAGTGCTTCACGGGGCGCCCCGCATGCCAAACACGAATCGGGGAATCCCTCGTCGAGTTCCCGCATCTCCCCACAGTCACCGCACCGCCACATCAGGTAGCCTTCCCCGAACTCCTGTCCGGGGATCTCCTCGAGCTCACTTTCGCCCAGCACGGGAGATTCTATTTCGAATCCTTCGTCGCTGAGTGCGCTCACACGACCCAGAAACCGGCCCTTGGCGTCGTACACGCCTTCTCCAACCGCCGGTGAGTGGTGGACGGGTTGGCGCTTTTCCATAGAAAAATACCGCTCGGAAGCTACAAGTAGTTGTTGGGTGTTAGCATTTGACACGCAACCGTAGCAAGCGCACGACCTGAAGCGGACAACAACAACGCCCACGGAGTTCTTCTACCCCCCTCCAGGAACGAGCAACACGCGTAACCCTCCTCAGCACCAATCTGTCGTGATGGGAGACAACCAACCGGCGCGTCGTGAACAAGGGATAGATTTTGGACCGCTCGCCGAAGAACTTCCCACCCTCCACTATCCCATCGAAAAGCACGAGTTGCTCCGATCATACGGGAGCAGGAAGTTGGACCTCGCAAACGGCGAGACTACCTTGCGTGAGATCCTGGAGCGTGACGACGAGGATGCCTATGAGGATGTCGAGAGTATTCGCCAATCGATACTCGGGCTCGTTGGCGACGAGGCAGTCGGCCGCCAGGAGTATACCGACCGGGGCGGGACGGCAAAGGTGGGAGATCGCGATGACGAGCCCGAGTCTCTTTGAGCCAGGTTCCCTCAGCTTCCGTGACCACGCATCCGCCTGACAAAAAAAGACGACTACGCCGTCCAAATGGGTGGTTCCCCATACGGCAACGATGACAGCCCCGACGAAGTTGAAGATCATGTCAGTGGCGATATCGTTAATCCGATAACCGCACTCTCCTTTCAATTCGGTGAGGGTAGTGTGAGACCGTTCCAAAGTCAGAGAGGATGGGCGCACTCGGAAGTGACCTCAACTCCACCAGTGTCGGAGTCCCTGGGAACAACTTGACCTTCCTCCATTTAATCGTCAACGTATCCGAGCTGTTGGAGCCGGGCTTCGACCGTTTCTTCATCAATTGACGGCGCCTCCTGGCCGGTGCGCGTTCCACTCACACTGTCCCGGTTGGCGGCTACAACTCGTTTAGTGTCTCTCCGTTCACCAACATCGTAGACCAGCCACGGGATGGTGGTGAGTTGGTCGGTGTAGATGCCGGGTGGGTGACCCCATTCCTGCATAGGGATGGGCCTGGAGGACTCTCCAACCATGTTTCCATGGTCACTGGTGACGACGGTGTGGCCCTTGATTTCGGTCATAAGAGACTCCACGACTGGGAGAACGGCCTGTAGGTTATCGCGAATTGCGTCCATGACCTGCTGGGGTTCAACATCAAGGCCGTTTCGGCGCAGGAGCCCCCACACGTCAGCACCCTGGCCCTTTCGTAGCCTGCCGGTATTTAGCTGCTGCCCGGAGCCGATGAACGGGTAGTGGGGCTGCATGAAGTGAGCGATGATTCTCTTGTGGGGGTATTCGTCGGCAGCCCGCTGGACGTACTCTTCCATTGTCTCGGGGAGGACTGTACCGTACTGGTTGTCCCACCCGTCCTCACGCCAGACGTTGACGACGTCGTGGAAATCAGCGGTGATTCGGTCGCGCCACTTGTAGAGTTGTGGGCTGGCCGTTACATACACCGTGTCCCGGAGGTCCCGACCATGGAAGTTGCCCCGGAGGAACTCCCTCGTGTGGGTCCCCCTGGAAACACGCTCTTCAAGTCGCCCTGGTAGATCGTGTGTCTCCGCAAACGTATCGTATCGACAGGCGTCCAATATAATCAGGACATCCCAGTCCTCCGCGATGACGTCCACTCCCTCCAAATTGTATTCGCGACGGTAGAACCGTCGATGATAGAGACGGTTCATCTCCCGGACGAAGAACGTCGGGTTCGAGAGACCCTGCCGGATTCCGCGTCGAAGCTGGGATAGTGTGTACATGCTACTTGCCGCTTCCGAATCAGTAAGCATTGTTAAGCGCCATTTGATGGCAAGATACTATTTAGGCACTTGTTTAGACGCTAGGGAGAGTCGCTATATTGCGGGAAGTCAAGGTGTGAACCCGGCAACTTAGTGTGAGTGTTGACCGGAGATCGAGACGTCGAAGATCCCAACCGCAAGGTCGATCGGCTATCTCGTCGATATCGTGCAGCAGGGTCCGTATGCTCCAGTTCTAATTGCTACCGCTTACGGCCAAGGTTGGGTACTTCAGGCGGTAAAACGTTGAAATTCTAGCGTCTAAACAAGGCCCTAACATTCTATACAGAATACCCACCACCACTGCAATCCCCGTGACGTGAACGATCTGCCACTGGAGCTGGACCCGTGACTCGATGAGGCCAGTCCCGAGGAACGTATCGGATGCCGACTGCGCCACAATCCAGACCGCTTCGAGGGACATCGTTACCAACACGGCGAAGAAGATGGCGAATCGGCCACTCAGCCCGGCGTCAGTGAACACCAGCAGCTGGATGACGAAGACCAGAGCGACGGCAACAAACGTCAGGTATACGGCGAGTTCCCGATACAGTCCGACGAGTACGGCGAACGTGGCACAACTCGAGAGGGCGACAAGCGGCCATGGCGTCAATGCCGTCCAGCCTC
The DNA here is from genome assembly GCA_964383875.1 of uncultured Halobacteriales archaeon. Lineage (GTDB taxonomy): Archaea > Halobacteriota > Halobacteria > Halobacteriales > Haloarculaceae > CAYLJD01. The sequence goes on along the minus strand of CAYLJD010000009.1, from coordinate 35,918 downwards.
GCAGACTCACTGCGGACAGGGAAATTGCCACGGCGATACAGATGGTGAAGAGGCTCCAGATCGGTGACCCCATGACGAATCCAGCGATGGCAGCGACAGCGAGCAGTCCGACGAACGTCCAGCTGAGGAGGGCGTTAGCCTGGTTATACATCGAGTGGCATCGACCATCGTGCCCTGATTTGACGAGTGAAGCAACCACCGCGGCTCTGTGAGAGTGGGCGAGTTGTAGCTATCCTCACAGATACGCATCATCCCACTGGTCTGCCCGATGACGGTTGCCGCAGTTCTCACACTCCAGCCGCTCGAGGCTACCGCCAGCAATATTGGTACTCCCGCACGACGAACAGAAGTACCCAATCCTCTCCTCCCCTGAACGCAGGGGAAAGAATGGAGCATCCCTCCCCGGGACTTCGTTGCGGACTATGCGCAACTCTGAGCCGTCGACCGTGACACGTGCGGGAACGTCGACCGCGGGCTCGTTCGTGTCCTCCTCAGTCCCGGCTTTGCTTAGGATTGAAGCATGATACGCTTCACCACCGTACAGTATCTCCTCATCACCCTCGGGCACGAGCCCAAACCGGTGAAGAAACTCGTTTCCCTCGACAGCGGTTTCCAATACCCTCGCGTGCAGTTGGCCATCCGCTTTTCGCTGAACCGTTTCGACGAGAGACGTGGCTACACCGGCGCCCCTTGCATCCGGATCGACGTGGAGCCACCGTATCATCGGATTGGTATCGGTCTGATATTCGATGAAGCCACTGATCGTTCCATTTGTATCCAGGTCCTCACCGGCCACGAGTACGATATCGCGACTATTGCCGATCCGCTCCACGAGAGCTGATTCGCCGAACTCGTCATCTAATATATTCTGGATGTCCAGTGGGCTGAGTGAGTAGGAAGCCTCGAACGAATTCGTCGCAATCCTGCGGATCGCGTTCCAATCGTCTCCACTGGCGGGGCGAACGTCCATGTCATTTATAGAGACTGAACGCGAATAAATCAACGATACCACATATTCACGTGTGTTTCCCAGGGCGGGTCTGTTACCGTCCACACTCTTCGCGTTAGTTGCCAGTTTAAATCACTCTCCCGAATCACCGCGATATCACCACAGCCCCCCGGTTAACGCGAGACGGATCTCGGACGGCTATCGCGAATTGCCCAGGCCTGGCAGTCCCGCTGAGTCGAAACTGGATTGGCCGAACGTCAAAGTTCTCGCCCCGGATCGTCTCCGGGTGGGCAGTCGTGGTCGCAGATTCGATTCGTCCAGAGTAATCCCCTCGATGAGGAGATTACTCGTCCAAGACGACTTCGTCGTCGGTGATCCGGTCGACCCTGTCGGGATTGAGCTCGTAGTCGCCTTCCTGAGCTTCACCCCAACCCAGCGTCGTCCGGATACTGTCCGTGATTCCGGGGTCCGGATCGACGAAGGCACGGCCGGCCTGAACGTCTTTTACCATCCCGACTTCCTCCCCGTTTGGCGTGACTATACGCTTTCCTTTGTCGTCTTCCGATAGGTTTGTTCGCATCGCATCTCCCCGCCAGTACCGCCGGTATCTTTGTAATGTCGAGACATACAAACACCAGGTCTTACCTTGTCGAACGTTAACTCGGTTACAATATAATTAATTTGACGTCCAGGTCATCCAGTCGACTAGCCCTTGGCTATCTAGCGAGAGTCTTCTGTCGTTCTAACTGCGTCTCGAGTTCCTCGAGGTGATGAATGCCCACGACCGCTACCGCATCTCTGTTCCTACAGGAACTCTGTAACCTGTCGACCATATGTCTCTCTCGCGTGGAGTTTTCCACTTCCAGTGCGGTTTTCGTACGGTTTTCCTGAAGTGAATCCAGTAACACTCGGGACTTCTGGATGTGCTGTCGTTCGTGCTGAGCCTGGACCTGCGGGGGATCTGACTGTCCGGCCTGAAAGTCGAGGCTTGATTGCCTTGGCGTGTTCTTCGGCCGCACACGGTTCTCGATCACGGATTTGGTGACTGACGTAAACGTCGCAAGCACATTTCGAGCCAGAATTGGGTCTGGCTGTTTCAGAAGCGTTCGCACGACGTTTCCCAAATAGCGGGTCGACGGTCCGTCTATCCCGAGAACCTCGTCAGTCGTCGCGGTCTGGATGGCAGCACTCATCTCTCCACCGGTGGCTGGTGGCACCTTGTCGTCCCCAGCGTAACGTTTGTATGTTGAGATGGACAAGGGTGGGAGTTCGAGAGCGAGAACGTCAGGATCGGCTTCCTCGATGACGTGTCTGACCCTGTAGACGCTCGCTGGATGGTCGTGTACGACGCCAACGAGCGTCAACGAACCCGACCACTCGGCGACCCCCCGGATAAACTGACTGGTAATCCGCGGATCGTCGACGTCCTGAAGCAAATCCATCTAAGAGTATCTTACCGCAAGTTAGGGAGGTGTTATAGTGTTTCGGCCGATGTGTCGGTCGAAATCTTCCATCGGTCGGTCGGTAGCTCCATCCTTACAAAGCGTATTGAACGGGAACGACCGGCATGAAACTGTCTCACCGAGGTGCGGTATCGTTTCCCAGTCAGTGCCCTCGAGTGAGACAATCCACTCTACTCGACTAGTACGCGTGGAACCAGACACTATCATCGTACAGAATCCGACCAGCGGGAGCGGCAACCATATCGATGAAGTGCGAAAGCGAGCCGAGCTGGGGGAATACGATCTCGTCCTAACAGAAGAGGCGGGTGATGGAGCGTCGTTGGCCGAGCAGGCGGTCACGGACGGTTACGACACGATCGTTGCAGGTGGCGGTGATGGCACAGTAAACGAAGTGCTACGTGGGATAGACGAAGCCGGGGCGTTATCCGAGGTGGCCCTGGGGATTCTCCCGTTGGGAACGGGCAACAACTTTGCCGAGCAAATCGGTGTCACAGATATCGATTCGGCCTTCGACGTCATCGACCGTGGCGAGCGTCGTAAAATCGACGTTGGTCGTGCAAATGGGCGACCGTTTCTCAATTCCTGCATCGCTGGTATCACCGCCGAATCCTCGACTGAGACGTCTATCGAGGCAAAAAGCCGGTTGGGCGTTCTCGCGTACGTGCAGACGACCCTGCAGTCGATCACCGAATTCGAGTCCCCCCATCTCGTCGTGGACGGTGATGGCGAAAACGATTGGAGCGGCCGTGCCCTTTGCGCATTGGTCGGAAATGGACGGAGGTTCGCTATCGGTGGGCGCAGTCAAGCTCATATGGAAGACGGCTTGTTCGACGTGACGGTAATTGAAAATCCCATCTCAACTGATGCAATTGGTGAAACGATCATCGAAGAAGTCCTGGGAGAGGACCGTAGCAGCGTCGTTCGGTTTAGAACCCACTCTTTGAAAATTACAAATCTCGATACCGGGACGGTCCGCTTCAGTTTAGACGGGGAGATTGTCGACGAGAAATCAGTGAGCCTCGAGACGAATCAACAACGCCTGTCTGTAGCGGTCGGTGAGGAATACGATTGCCGACCGACACACTCCACCTAGGACGGAGAATTTCAACGCTCGGGTCGCTCGACGTTGAGTTTCGGCTGGGTAACGAGCACGATTTATCGAACTCCTAACCGTTCGGCAAGCTATGTTTGCGGTAGCTTTCTCAGGATGGAGTATCGGGAGACGTTGGAGTGAGAGCGCCCACTGGCAGTTGTATTGTATTAAATAGACAGGTGAGTAATTAACTAAGTGGCTACTCCGATTGAATTGCGTTGATGGTACATCCCAGCGTCCTTGCCAGTGCGCTTGTTCCGCTACAATTCAGTGGCGATCTGATAGGGCTCGCCGTCCTGTTCCTGATTCTTGCCGTCGTAGCGGCAGTCGTTGGTGCAAGCGGAGTCGCGGGAGTGAGCATGAGTATAGCAAAGTGGATAGTGATCCTCTTCGTAATCTTAGCCGTTGCCACGTTCATCTTCTGATAGCTCCGGATCGGCCCACTCACCACTATGGAGTCCCCAGAGTTGACCACAAGTGGGTAACTCACCGTTCAAAGTCGATTTGCACACTCATACGCGATTTTTTCACGGCTTCGTATCCCGCCCAACGGCATTCGATCCGGCGGGTCGATGGATGCTCAAGCATGTCGCAAAAAAGCTGAATCTTGACGGCCTCGCCATAACGAACCACGACTACTACGATCCATGCGACTCCGACACAATCGTCACCATCCCCGGTATCGAGATCTCTACCTCCAGGGGACATGTGCTCGTGATCGGCCCCGACCCTCCAGAGGTGACGAATCCCGGTGAGATGGACCCCGCAACCGTGATACCACTCGCCCGAGACCGGGGATGTGCCACAATCATCGCTCACCCCTTCCGAAACAGTTCGGTCCGTGGTGTGGATGCCCCCTTCGACGCCGTTGAAATCAACGGGAAACACCAGTTTGACAGGGAATTGGTCGAACAGATATCGGCGGAACGAGACATTCCACTCGTTGGTGGCAGTGATGCGCATTATCCGGTGGAGGTAGGACGCGCATACACCGAGATTTCGGTGGACGAGCTGACACCCGAATCAGTTGTCGCCGCGATCAAGAATGGGGCGGTTGAGGCGAAACGGTTGCATAGTCAGATCCATTCTCCAATTCGCCGGATGTATCGGGCGAGTCACCGGCTAAAAGGCCAAATCAATGAGTCAATAAACCCACGGAGTTATCCCTGAAGTGATTAGCCTTAATTGAGGGCGCTAAGCCCCCTTCCTCAGTGAGTGCCGGCGGCGCGAGCAGAGAGGGGATATAGCACCCGCACGATTTTCTTGCACGTTCTCCACCATGTTTACCATCCCTGCGGTCAAACGTGGTGAGAAGATTCTCGCCACGCTTCCGGCGTCGTTCAAACGCGACAAAAAGCGTGCGTCGTCGGTTGTGGCAGAGTGTCGATTCGGTAGGTGTGGGACACTCCAAACCGTCTGTAAAGGGAAATCGCCTGCGGAGTCTGGAACCTCTGTGTCCACGTCGGATGCAAGTTTCGACACAGAAACAGGAAGCTCCGACCTCAACAAGCGAGGGCCCGGTAGGCCCGAGCGCGATAGGCCGGAGTCGTTCACCAACATAATTTTTCTCACGGTCCTCGCGGAGTTTCTGGCCATTATTCTAGTCGTCGGGTCCATGATCCTGTGGGGGCCTACGGCACTCTACTTGATTGTGTCCGGAGATCCAGTCGCGGGTCTACTCCTCCTGGGGTATGGGGTCGTCATCGTTGGCGCAGTTGACAACATTTTGCGTCCAATGGTAGGTCCCCAGCAATCCGGTCTGGGTCCAGCCACGTTCATCGTCGGTGTGTTTGCTGGCGTGTCAGTGCTTGGGTTTATTGGTCTGTTTTTTGGACCGGTCGTACTGGCGAAGACGAAGAATGTTCTCGATGTCATAGAAATCGACATCGAAGGTCTGGCGATTGACTGATCACTCGCTGTCAGACCGATTCTAGACCCACGCAATGGGAGTTCGAATCACTCGGTCATCATTGTCGTCGCATCCAATTAGTTGACAACACTCGTCGACGCGTGCGAAAGTGGATTCGTCACAATTCTGCGAACCTGCTGGTTGAATGTACTTGCCTCCGAGTGATCCGTCACACACCAAGCCATCTCGGAACGGATTTGGCGTGGATTCGATTCACCGTTGAATCCACGATACTGTAATCCTCACCTCCACGTCTCCAGCGCAGGGCGAAAGCTGGTCCCAACCCCCCTCTTTCCGGACCGCACACATCGAATTCCAGAGGTAGAGTCTTCCAACCATCCACCGCCAGATGGTTCGGCGATAGCACTCGAGATGCAGCTACTTTTCGAGGAAACGTCGACGGTGCAAACAATTCTCGACACGCTGCTGAATGGCATCATTCTCCTCGTCTCCATCGTGATTTCCATCAACGCAATCGTCCTCTCGCACGAGATGACGTCGCTCGATCGGGAGCACGATCGGATCGCGGGACCCATCGACTTCCGCGAGCAATTCGGCAACTTGACCGAGACTGGAGAGAGTCCGTCCGACCCAGCTGCGTTTCTCGAAATGATGGCGCGGCAGGTCGAGGAACGCGCCCGTAGGCTGGAAGACAATGTAGCAGGAGTGGATGCGTCGTTTGCCGGGGATGTTCGTACCTTCGTCTCCTCGATTAAAGAGATGGTAGCACACCTCGAGGAAGTTCCAACGAGTGGGGTCCAATTCGGGGTATTCTGGAATGGCATGGAAGTGGATTACGGGCCATACGCCGATCGGCCCCGAGCGCTACTGTCTTCACACGACGAGGGGACAAGAGAGCAGCGCCAAACCGGGGTCGGCGATCTCGTGGAGGCTCTCGAATTGTTCGCTGTTGGTAAGGAATACTTCAAGACGCTGTACTTCCAACAGGAGGTCTCACGTTTGTCCCAATCGCTGCTCGTTATCTCGTTACCTGCCATCATTTTGAACGCCACGACGATCCTGGCGATCGACGCCGGCACTTTTCCTGACGTGTGGCTCTTTGGCTTGCCTCCGCTCCAGAGCCTCGTCTTCTTCGCATTCTCCGTCTCGCTCGTCCCGTATCTGCTGCTCACCTCGGACATGCTCCGTTTGTTAACCGTGGCCAGACGGACGTCAAGCGGCGGAGTCTTCTCGCTGAAATGAGCTGTCTCTGTCAGCCTCGCCCCGTAACTGCCTGTGCATAGGGACGGCATCGCAGGGTCAATTCGAATGTGTTACGTCCCGAAGACCCCGGAATGGAGGATGTCGATCGGGTGACCATCTGTTCGCACGAACGACGTGCCGACCTGGGCCCGGGCAAACTAAAAATAGGGCATGACGACGCCTGCGTCCACACACTTGCAGTCGCCGAGCGCATCCGTCCGGATTCGGATGGTCGTGGAGAGACGATGGGCTCCTCCGGTGACGGAGACGACTCGTATACGGGAGAGATCGTCGGATTGCCAGTATACGACAGCTCCCGCCACTCCAGAACGGCGTTCCGTTGTAAACTCGCAGATCAGTTGAGATCGACACATGTACAGAAAGCCGAATTTGACGCGACTCGGCACGGGATCGGAGCACTCCATTTTCGCTCGAGTCCTGGCGTGGCTGAGTGACGCCATGCCGTCCGAACCCCTAATTGGTCTGGTAAGCCAGCGCGTCGGCGTTGGGCCTTGCCCCGCGAGGAGACACCGTCGGACATCCCAGCGTCTCACTGGCACATCGATCTCGGAGGGTTTCCAGGTCGATATCGAGCCGCTGGGATTGGGCGAGCCTCGCGCGACACGCATCGCTATCGGTGAGCGTAGCCGGGCCATCGATGGTCGATGCGACAGGTGCGTACTTCCCGACATCGAAGCCCATGTCGTGGAGGTACTCACGCACCTGTGGCTCCTGGTAACCCCTCCGTATTGCCAGACGACTGAGCCGTCGGAGTGAGTCGAATTCCGGAACGCCGATGCGCCCCGCAGTAACTCCCGACGTCCCGTATTTCAGCGGCTTCGACTCCGTCGACGCGACGAGCGTGCCCATATCAATCGCGAGACTGAGGACTTGACTCGGCAGCGTCGAATCTGGGGCTCTCCACTCGACAGTTGGCTGCGTTTCCTGCAGGCGAACGGGATTGAGCACGGTGTCGTCCGGACAGAAGTGGTCGTGAACAACGCTCCGTGAAATACCGCGCTCGCTGGCTAGGTCACAGAAGTCTCCGTACATCCGGTCGCGCCGTTTTTCCCACGCCTCGACGCTATCCACGTACTCCTGCAGCTGACAGAACTGGATGTACTCCCGCCCGCATTTCGACCGATATGCGGAGGCCCGCGAACAATCCTGGTCACGCTTTCCCCGATAGTAGGGGGACGCGCTCACGAGCGCGAGCAATGGGTCAAGCGCCGTCAGCAAATTGAGTTGGCGCCGGACGTTACCCTTCTCGAAGTGGACGTGCGAGCCCGCACAGTTTTTCGCCGCGACGATCCCGTCTCCATAGATATCCTCGAACAACCGACCACGCGTGGTGGTCGCATCCATTTCCGATTCCGTGAGTGGTGTCCCGAGCGGTACCAGCCGAAGACCGTGTTGGTCGGCTTCATCGATGGCCGTCCGCAGAAGCGAGTAAAGGTCTTCCCTGAGTCCCGTCTCCGTCTCGTGGGGCTGAGTCTTGACTTCGAGGAGACACGGCACGAATTCTCCCTCAATCCGAGGGTGTGCATCGGTAATAACGCGGCCGTCGGCCAACACACCATCCTGTTCGATGACCCACAACTCCAGTTCGATGCCAGTAGAAATCGATAATGTCATACGAGTGGTGCCTGAGCGAGTGTGTTTTTTCTGGACTCGTCGAATCCAGAGCGATGCCACCCGATGAGTGCTGACGTGTCCGGTGTCGTCGGACTCGCTGGCACTGATACGGCGAAGCGTCGATGGATGCGAGACTCCACAAACATCCGATACGTGTTGGAAGCTACCCGGTCCTCGCGGAGGCCGCCGCCGGTTCCCCGTTGGAGAGATCCCATGCAAGCTTCTGGAGTGCCAGGACTATGGCCAATCAGCCTAAACGTATCATCCGGAGACAGGCCGCATCTATCGAATCGCACCTGGAAACTACCTGGCATCGGTCCGCTGGTGGACCGAAAATGGCCACTATGACGTACGTGACTGGCTATGTGACGTTTTATGGTTCCAGCCCCGTCCATACGCAATGAATTCACGAGCGAAAGCTACCGATTTTTGGACTGATGCCGGCGACGAGGTAGCGCGGCGACAGTATCGAGACCTCCTCGACACAATTGACGAAGGTCTCTATCACCTCGGTCCCGACGGCCACTTCGTTGCAGTGAACGACGCGTTCGTCGCGGCTACAGGCTACTCGCGCGACGACCTCCTCGGCGAGCACATCTCGCTGGTCCTCGATGGGGATGACGTCGAGCGACTCGAAGCGGAGATCAGACGACAGCGCAAGTCCTTCGATGCCGTTCCGGTCGAACTGACGATATGTACTGCCCGGGAGGAAACGATCCCGTGCGTCGTTCGCGTCGACGTCCTGGTGACCGATGGCGACTTTCGGGGAACGCTCGGACTCGTTCGCCGTGCCGGCGAGTCACAGCACTCGATGAACGGGTTAGTGCGATCCAAGAACGATCTCTTGACGACAATTATCAACGAGACGTCGGGTGCCTGTATCGTTTTCGACGAGACGTTCACCCTTGTGTGGGCTGACGAGAGAATCGGTCAGTACTTCGGCATCGACCAGACCGCACTCGTCGGCCGTGACAAACGTGAGGTAGTCGATGAAATAAAGGGTGCGTTCGCTGAGCCGGAGCGGTTTGCAACCCGTGTCCTGGGGGCGGACGACGATAACAGCCATACCGAAAAGTTCGAGTGCCGCGTCACCGGTGGAAGGGATCGCGAGGACCGCTGGCTCGAACATAGGGGCAAACCGATCAGGTCCGGGGCGTACGCCGGCGGGCGAATCGAGTGCTATACGGATGTGACCGATCAGCGGCGCTCTGTCGAACAGCTCGAGCAGGCCAAACGGCAGTTCGCGACACTTGTCGACGCGGTCGACGAGTACGCGATTTTTCGGCTCGACGTGGACGGCACCGTCAGCACCTGGAATACGGGGGCGAGGAATATCAAGGGCTATGAATCCCGGGAAATCCTCGGGAAACACTTCTCCAGGTTCTATACTCAAGAGGATCGAACTGCGGGGGTCCCCGAGCGGAACCTCGAACGGGCAGCAGAAGAGGGGTCAATCGAAGACGAGGGCTGGCGTGTCCGCCAGGACGGTTCCAGATTCTGGGCGAACGTCACGATCGTCGCGATCCGGGACGAGAACGACAGCCTCGAAGGCTACCTCAAAATAACACGAGACATGACGGAGACTCACGAGTACCAACGAGAACTCGAGAGTGAACTCCACCACACCCTCAATCGGGTTTCGGATGCGTTTATGGGACTCGACGAGGAGTGGCAGTTCACGTACATCAACGATCGCGCGGCCGAACTCATCGATATTGCCCCCGGGGAGGCGGAAGGCGAGGTCCTCTGGGAGGTGTTTCCGGAGGCTGTCGGCTCGACTTTCGAAGACGAGTACAGACGGGCGATGCGCGAGCAGGTGGCCGTCTCGTTCGAGGAGTACTTCCCCCCAACAGAGACGTGGTTCGAGGTGTCGACATATCCCTCAGAAACCGGGCTGTCGGTGTACTTCCGCGACGTCACCGAACGTCGAGAACGAGAGCAACAGTTGCGCCAACGCGAACGAGAACTCGAGGAGTACAAGGAGTATACCACCGATATCCTGGACGCCATCGACGATCTGTTCTACGTCGTGGACAGAGAGGGGAACTACCGGCGGTGGAACGAGAGCCTCACTACCGTCACTGGCTATTCGGACGACGAAATCGAGGCAATGAACTCGCTGGAATTCATCGTCGAGGAAGACCGGGAGCGGGTCGCCGCCGGCATCGAGGAAATTTTCGAAACCGGTGACAGCCGCGTCGAGGCGACCGTCCGGACCAAGACCGGAGAGCACGTGCCGATAGAATTCGTCGCATCTGCTCTCACGACTCCCGACGGCGAGCGCGTGTTGGCGGGCATCGGACGCGACATCACCGAGCGAAAGCACCGCCAGCAACGGCTGAAAGCGTCCAACGAGCGGCTCGAACAGTTCGCCTACGCTGCCTCTCACGATCTCCAAGAGCCCCTGCGAATGGTGTCGAGCTATCTGCGGCTTATCGATCGGCGCTACAGCGACACACTCGACAAGGACGGTCAAGAGTTTCTCGAGTTCGCGGTCGACGGTGCCGACAGAATGCGCGACATGATCGACGGCTTGCTGGCGTACTCGCGAATCGAGTCACAGGGTGTTTCGTTCGAAGCAGTCGACCTCGATGATATCTTCGCGGACGCGCGTGACAACCTCTCGGTCATGGTGAGCGAAAACGACGCGGAAATCACTGTGGACGCACTCCCTCGTGTCGAAGGCGACCGCGGCCAGTTGTGCCAACTCTTCCAGAACCTGCTGGACAACGCGATGACGTACAGCGGCCAGTCTCCACCGCGAATACACGTCTCAGCCGAACGCGACGGGAGCCAGTGGGTAATCTCCGTCCGCGATGAGGGGATCGGCATCGATCCGGACGATGCCGACCGTATCTTCCAGGTGTTCCAGAGCCTCGAAACGTCCGATAGCCAAGGATCGGGGATAGGACTGGCACTCTGTAAGCGAATCGTCGAGCGCCACGGCGGCGACATTTGGGTCGACTCCAGTCCCGGCGAGGGGGCGACGTTTTCGTTTACACTTCCGGCAGCGGGTGATGACGATGAATAACCACGTGAACACCTCGGCTGACATCCTGTTGGTCGAGGACAACCCAGGGGATATCCGACTCACTCAAGAGGCATTCGAGGAGAGTCAGATCGCAAATGCCCTCCACGTCGTGACTGACGGCGTCGAGGCGCTTGAGTTCCTCCACCGATCCAGTGGGTACGAGGACGCGCCTCGACCCGACATCATCCTCCTGGACCTGAACCTGCCGCGAAAGAACGGCGACGAATTCCTCAAGGAGCTTCACGAGGAGTCACCCGACCTTTCGCGAATACCGATTATCGTCCTGACAAGCTCGCAGGCGGTGGAAGACGTCGTCAAGTCATACGACCTGCAGGCGAATGCTTACATGACGAAGCCGGTCGATCCGTCGGAGTTCATCGATGTGATTCAAACATTCAAGGAGTTCTGGATCGATGTCGTCAGACTCCCGGCGTGGGATTCCGAGTAATGGCTGAGAGTACCCTCGACGTACTTCTGATAGAGGACAACCCTGGCGACGTCCGCCTCGTCGAGGAGATGCTCGGCGAGGCCCAGACGAGTCTTCACCGGATCGACCTCGACGGGTCAGCCCCCGAGGAGACGGCGGTGCACCACGAAACCGGACTTACGGCCGGGCTAGACTACCTCTCTGAAAACGCCACCGACGTGCTGCTACTGGACCTCGGGCTTCCCGAGAGCACCGGCCTCGACACACTCCGTCGTGTCGTCGACGCGACCGAGTTCACCCCCGTCATCGTCCTCACCGGATTGGACGACCGCGATATCGGGATCCAGGCCATTCAGAACGGCGCAGAAGACTACCTGGTCAAGGACGAGGTGACGGGCGGCTTGCTCGTCCAATCGATTCGGTATGCGATCGAGCAGGCTCGCCAAAAGCGCGAACGAGTTCGTCACCGCGAGCAACTGGAGTCGCTCACCCACCTGAGCGAGATCAGTCAGGACGTCACCCACGCGGTCATCACGGAGTCGACACGGGAAGGCCTCGAACGCGCGGTGTGTGAGCGACTCGTCGAAACCGACGCGTACCAGTTTGCCTGGTTCGGCGAGGTGAACAGGCCGAGCGGTCGATTCGTCAGCCGCACATCCGAAGCTGTCGACGGGGGTTTCGACATCGGGACTGTTCCGTTCGAAAACGGCTCGACCGTCGAGCGACCGGAAGCGAAAGCGGTTCGGACGCGGGAGGGACAGGTCGTCGGAGATATTCGGACGGACGCAAGGTTCGACCCCTGTCGAGAACAGATGGAAGCCTGTGGCTTCCGCTCGATGGTCGCCGTTCCCGTCACCTACAGGAGCCTATTCTACGGCATCCTCGCCATCTACGACCAGTCGCCGAACACCTTCACCGACACTGAACTCGAGTACTTCTCGCGGCTGGGCGAGGTCATCGGTCACGCCATCACGGCCGTCGAACGCAAGGAAGTCCTCGTGAGCGACGCGACGCTCCAACTGACGTTCCGTCTGGACGATATACACGACGAGCTGGTCACCGAATCGACTCAGGGATGGATGCTTGAGCTCGAATCCCTCATCCGTCGCGAGGACGGTTTTCTCGCCTACGGCTGTGTCGATGGAATACAGGCGGCGGCGTTACACGACGTGGTCGACCGCTCGGCGCTGGTTCACGACCTCCGAATCATCTCGTCCGGGACCGACGAGTACGAGGTCGAACTCGTCACGAGCTGGGGCGACGAACTGATGAGGGCTCTCGCGGAACACGGTGGCCTCGTCACCTCAGTATCCATCGAGGCGGGTGAGTTCAGGTTCATCGTCGACGTTCCACCGGGTCGAGACAAACACCAACTGGTCGAACTCGTCCAAGACCACTACGGGAGTGCGACCCTCGAGGCACAACGAACCGTGGGGCGGAACGAGTCCACCGTCGCCGACTCCCATTCCGGCTTCAAAGACCGACTGACTCCCAAGCAACGCGCCGCCCTCGAGACGGCATTTCGGGCCGGCTACTTCGATTGGCCCAGAACCACGACCGGAGAGGAAATCGCCAACCGTCTGGGGATCACGCAAGCGACGTTTAGTCAGCATTTCCGGGCGGCCGAACGAGCGTTTTTCGCCGCTGTGTTCGAGGCCGACACCGGTGAGGGAGACCCGCCGTCCTCCCCGTGGGAAGACGGGAATCGGCAAAATCAGGCCAAGTAGAACCTCTGGCCTGTTCGACGTCAGTCCAGATGCACCGAGAGTGGACCGGACTCGGTAGTCTCGTGGTACGTCTCATCGTGTGGTTACCACTTCAATTACCACCTACCTGCGAACCCATCGCCAGATAATTCAGTTAGGGACGGGAGACTTCCTCAACCCTAACCAAAACGTGACTGCGATGAATCGGTGCAACTGCGCTCGACGGAAAACGGCGCCTACTCAGGGGTTGGATCGGCCTACGACCGACGACTCTCGATACCCGATCATGCAAACGGAGTAAAACGATGATACCACAACTCAACACCGCGTTTCTGGGAGGCGTCCCCCGAACGGACCGCCTCAGCGGCGAACCCGACGTCGGGAAGACCGACCCATTCCGCCCGGGCCGCTACCTCGTGGATGACGAGGGGCAGGATCCTGTCGCAATGGACGACGTGTTCGGATTACTCGGGAATCAGCGGCGACGCTACGTGCTAAAATATCTGAGCACGACCAACGAGACCATAACCTTGAGCGAGCTTGCAGAACAAATCGCAGCCTGGGAGCGCGGAAAGGATATCGCCGAGATAACCTCGAAAGAGCGCGAGCGGACGTACGTCAGTCTCTACCAATGCCATTTGCCAAAGATGGCCGAGGTTACGGCGATCTCGTACGACAAACAGCGTGGCGAAATCGAAAGCGGTGAAAAATTTGACCGCTTCACCCACTTTCTTCGCAGCGACGAGTAATCGTCATTGATAGGTGGGGTTCGGCGGCTGCGACAGCCCGATAGCTCCCTCCCGGATCCAACGTCATAACCCCGGGATGCCGAATGCGGTGATGCCGAGACCAACCAAGACGGTCATCAGAAATACGACTATCATTGCGGCCAACCACGCGCCGCCGCACACACGAACAGCGGCGTTATGAGACCGTTCCAATTCTCATCTGAACGTCGGGACATCCCAACGATAGACGCGGATATCGAGGCATCCCTCAGACGGTTAGCGAAAGAACTCCCGGTCGAAGAAGTTCGCCCGCGAGGACCGCTCAGGTGATTTGCCTTCCACACGACGAGTGCTATCCAGAACGCCAGCTCAATTGTACACGCGGTCTCCAACAGCCGGGCCCCACTGCTACCGCTCGCGTTACCGAAGCTGTCGACAGCGGCGGTCGCACCGACTCTCGTCATCGTTTTCAGCGCCGAATCCTGGGATGTCGGTTTTCACATGGGCAACGTAACTGCGGGGCTCTTCGCTGTTCTGAGTGATCTGCTTGCTGCGCTTTATCTCATGTTCTCTCTGAACCTCTCCGTTCCGAGAAAGCACCATCGTATTCTGACCGAACTTACTGCTCTCGTCAATGTAACGGTTTTACTGATTCTCGTGCTGTCCACGGTTGGCCTCTTCGTGCTCGTCTGGTCGATCATCCTCGTCATCGAACTACTCGTCTTTCCCCCGAATTTGATGTCCAACTGGCCCAGTCCCGAAGACCCCGCTGTAGGATTTATCGATCTCATACGGACGGGGGCGTTCATAAGCACCATCGGTGTGCTGTCGGGGGCTCTGGCTGGAGGTTTGGAGAACAGGAATGTTGTCAGTCACCTTACCTTATTTCTTGACGAACCATAGTCCAGTATCGTCAGTAAATCCGATTTTGATCGGCGAAAACCGAGAGGGTCGTGGCCGACGTCCGCGTCGGTGTCACATAGTTGCATTATCCAGCGTGGTTTCTCCTTCTCGGCGCCGTCCTGAACGCTGTTATCGGACCATTCTCGTCAGGCGTGTCCGGCCATGTGGACCGTGGCGCACCACGGAAGGACAGGAGTGTCTTCGCCTGAAATGTTCCGACCAGGGTGCAATCGACCTGCTACCGCCGGTACCCACGATTGAACCGTAGTTGTCATCACAGAGTGATCGAGCAGGCGATGGTATGAAATTCTCACACCAATCCCGACCGGCGCACGCAGCGATTACCGTTGTTCCGTCGGCGGATTCTGTTCGGTCTCCCACGCGAATTCGAGAGATGCACACGACCACCAATCGGAATCGGCGGGAGTCGCGGGAACACAATGACGGATGATATCTGTCGGTGGCAACATGCCAGGCCGATTTCGATCGACATTGTGCACGGAGTCGACTGGCAATCGACGCACCGAGTTCGGTCGCGGATAGAGAGTGATGCCTGGACGGCCTGTGATTACAGCTTCCCAGTCAGCGCCGAACGAGTCCTCGATTCTTACCTGGTAGGTAAATACGGAATACGCCTTTGATCCCCCGATTTGTGACCTAAAACGGATCAGTGAGTCGCGTCCATGGTCGCAAGCATTGCACGAATCGCCATCGACTGCTACGTGCGAGCATCACCCCCAGCTGAGGTATCCGAGATCGTCGGTTCGTTGCACGCTTACGAGTCGGACCCGGCGGTGACTGACCTCGAGATAACCGTCTGGCCTGACCACGTAAGCCTCACGGGCAACACGGGAGTTGAAGCGATTACCGAGGATTACGACCGATTTTTGAGGTGGGCCGAACGTGAAAATGTCTCTCTCGCCCCGGCGTTTTCGCTCCGTAGCCGGTCGGACCTTGTCTGTAATCGGCGAGAATCGGTTCTCACTCTCCCCGTAATATGTCTGGTCGTTCGAATGCATGGCGATATCGTGGCACTCGCGCCACATACGACAAGGCGTGGGACGTACACGGTAGCTGATGTCATGGCGGATATCGAGGCTCATCTCCAAGTGTCCGATTCACTGGAATCGATCAAGTTTCCATCCGGTCCTTCGACCAGTCCTCCCTCGGATCCCAAATCGTCCGAAATCCTCCACCCTGACCGGTGACCGCGCTGCTTGCGACGGGCATCAGAATCATGTCCCGTTCGATTCGCGCGATGTCGGATGCTTCGACGCGCACCTGGGATCCCCACCTTTCGATCGCACTGGTCCCGTGGAAATCCCCTCCAAGTCGACTGGTGAGAGGCCCCCACTCCACGGTATCCCGTCGGTCGCATGCAGGGATTCGGTCGGGCTGCCGGCAATCGATGGCGCTGGGCGCATCCGTCGGACTCGGCGACGACATCCTTTTGAAAATCCCCGGCCACCAGCACACATGGCCGAGTTCGAGAATCCCTACGCCGCCGAGGATCCGTTCGTCCGGGCCCATTTCGACTGTCTGGACTGTGGGGGGAAGCTCTGGGAGTACGCCATTCAGGGCACAATGGTGTGTGAGGACTGTCGGTCGATATACCAATCTGAAGACGTGTTCGCGTCGCACACCTAAGGACCGAGCCGACGGACCCGACGCCCGTCTGTGTCCACCCACCGAACTGCCCCTCACGTCGCATTTAAGCGGGTTCTCCCAATCAAGCCGATTGAGTCTCTCGGTGCACCGCCAGTCCCCAGTACACTTTTGACGAATCTGTGAGTATGTGCCTCCATGGCACAGGAAGAACAGGATCCGGCAGATCTTCTCGAGTTGAGCCCCGAGACGAGGACTATACTGGAGGAATACGGGCTCCGCCCACTGTGGGAAGTCGAGGATGATTTCGGGAACGTGATCGAGGACCTCGAGGCAGATATCTGGAAGTGGACGGACATCGAGACCGCAATCGAGAGCATCGAAGCGGACGTGCCGATCGCCGATCTCCCGCCGGGGTTCCAACGACGCGTCGCCGTCCCGATCAACAGCTCGTTGGGGAACGCGATATCCAGTACGATCTACGTCGGCGTCCAAACGGTTTCGCCGGGGGAAACGGCACCCTCCCACCGCCACTCGGCCAACGCCCTCCGCTTTACGATTGACGGATCCGCAGACATGAAAACGGTCGTCGCCGGCGAGGAGTTCCCGATGGAGAACAACGACCTGATCACCACGCCGCAGTGGGAGTGGCACGATCACGTCAACGATTCCGACGAGACGGCCGCGTGGCTCGACGTCCTCGATCTGCCGCTCTTTCTCGACTCGCTAAACAAAACACAGGCGTTCGAAAACCACGAACTCGACCGCCAGCCCGTCACGAAGACCCAGGGATACTGGGACTCGCAGTATGGACGTAGCCGCCCGGCCAACGAGCGGCAAGACGGCGACATTCCCGGTCCGTTTGACGGGATCCGGGAGGCCACGCCCCCCTACCGCTTTCGCTGGTCGCGCATGGAGGAGTCGCTCCGGCAACGCGCCGACAACGACGAGCCTGATCCGTACGATGGATACAGCCTGGCGTATGTCAACCCGGCAACGGGCGCGGAACCGCTCTTTCCGACGATGTCGTTCCGGGCGCAACTGCTAGCTGACGGTGCGACGGACGCGCACTTCCACAACGCGACGGAAGTCTACTTCGTTATCGAGGGGCAGGGATCGACGCACGTCGGGGACGACGTCCTCGAGTGGGGCCAGTGGGACATCTTCGTCGTGCCGCCCGACGAGACCCACCACCACGACCCGGACGGCGAGGCGATCCTCCTCGGGATGACCGATCGGCCAGTGCTGGAGGCGTTCAACTTCTACGCCGAAGCCGAACCGTCGTGAGTGAGCGGTCACCTGACCACTTCGCAGTGGCTGGAGGCGGCCACGGTGGACGGTGCGAACGAGCTATCTGCCGACGACCCCGCTCCATGGAACTGCCAGAGCACCATCGCCTGGTCCCGAGGCGTTCCCATCCCGTCCGTCCCGTATTTGTGATCCGCCGAGTCAAGGCACCGAGGCTGCCTGCGCCGACTGGCCGGCCGACGACGCGATGACCAACGGTCGTGGGAGTCTCGAGTGGCGGCCGCGAGAGTTTCTCGTCACAGTCCACAGCCTGGACGACGACCGTGTACTGCTCTCGCGTTGTGCCCTCACACCGCTCGCTGACGGCAAGACCTTTCAGCGGCCCATGCGACGCTGCGCCCGATGAAAGCGGACGGCTTCGACGCCGACCGGGACGACTGGCCCGTGCAGATCCTCGACGACGATGGCCGGGTCCTGGACGGGGCTACGGTCCCGGATATCGACGACGAAGAACTGGTGGCGATCTACGAGGAAATGCGCTACGCCCGTGTGCTCGACGAACGCGCCACCTCGCTCCACCGCCAGGGGCGCATGGGTACCTACCCGCCGCTTCAAGGTCACGAAGCCGCGCAAGTCGCCTCCACACACGCGCTCGCGGACACAGACTGGCTCTCCTTTCAGTACCGCGAACACGGGGCCGTCGTGTCACGCGGGATTTCCCACGAGTACCTCCTGTACTGGATGGGTCACGAGGTCGGCAACGAGTGGCTCGCCGACAGGCGGATCTTCCCGATCAACATCTCGATCGGGAGTCATTTGCCACATGCCACGGGGATGGCCTGGGCCGCTTCGCTCTCGGGGGACGATCTCGCTGTCGCGTGTCACTTCGGTGACGGCGCAACAAGCGAGGGGGACTTCCACGAGGCACTGAACTTCGCCGGCGTCTTCGACGCGCCGGTCATCTTCGTGTGCAACAACAACCAGTACGCCATCTCGGTGCCGCGGGACCGTCAGACCGCCAGCGAGACGATCGCCCAAAAGGCCGATGCCTACGGCTTCCCGGGCGTGCAGGTCGACGGCATGGATCCGCTGGCAGTCTACCGAGTCACCAGAACGGCTGCCCAGCGCGCCAAGGCTGCCGAACCAGCCGCACCACGACCATCACTGATCGAGGCGGTCATGTACCGCCTGGGGGCACACACGACTGTCGACGACCCGACGAACTACCGCGACGACGCCGAGGTCGACCGTTGGCGGGACAAAGACCCGATCCCCCGCATGGAGACCTTTCTCAGGGAACAGGGCCTACTGGACGACGAGCGCATCGCCGCCATCGGCCAACGGGCCCGCGATGATATCACGGATCTCGTGGACGCAGCCGAATCCGTCCAGCCGGACCCGGAATCGATGTTCGAGCACGCCTACGAGGCGGCCACGCCTCGAGTACGCGACCACCGGGAGGCCTTCCGGGCGCTCAGACAGCGTCACGGCGACGAAGCACTCACCCGGGATGAATAGTCACAATTCGATGCGCTCGACGATGCCATCCGTCTGGTCACCGGTGTTGACGGCAACGATCCGGACAACGTCCTCGAGCCCGGAGTCGGCCAGTTTGGCCTTCAACAGCGTGTCAACCTGGTAGACGCCGGCGGCGTTCGTCATCTCGATCTCGACCAGGACGGGGGAGTCGTCGCCAGCGGCGAGGCTGACCTGTTGGATCGCCTGACTCGAGACGGTGTTGATGCCCCGACCGCCATGGTCGTATGGAATTCGCGAGCGGCCCTGTTCCATGTCGAGGGCGTCGGCCACGCGCACCACGCCAGCCTCACGCGTAAGGGGGGTCTCCGGAATGTGGTGGCAGAGAATCGCGTGCAGCGTCTCGCCCTTTACTCGGACGGCGTCGCCGGTGTCGTAAAACTCCGGCAGAATCCGGTCGAGAATGTCCGCCGCGAGTGGGATCGAGTAGTAGGGATGGTCGTCCCGGTGGACGACGTGCCCGACGTCGTGGAGAATCGCCGCGAGGGCGACAATGACCGCCTCGTCAGCTTCGGCCAGCCCCTGATCGGCGGCGCCGTTGAACGCGACGCCACCCGCCTTCAGCAGATCGTAGAGGCAGAGCGCTCGGTCTCGGACGATACGAACGTGCGTCGGTCCGTGATCGTTGTACCGCTTCCGGACGACGGGATTGACATTCTGGGCTTCGACATAGGCAGAGATCGCGTCGTCGTCCTCGACGAACGCGAGCACCTCGTTGACGCGCTCGTCGGGAAAGGCATGCGTGGCGGCCGTGTCGTAGACACGACCGGCTGCGGTCGCGTCGTCGCCGGTCGATGCGTCGCTCATCCCCCGTTCACACGGTAGCCAGGGAGAAAAGCCTGGCCCGGTCAGTTCGCCTCTTCGACGGCCTCCAGGACCTCGTCGTAATCCGGCTCGACTCCGGGATCGTCCGATACCCAGTCGTAGGTGATCCTCATGTCTTGATCGACGACGAACACGGCCCGTTTGGCGATGTCGTGAACCGCCAAGTGCCCAAAGTCCATCGAGACGTCGTACGCGTCAACGATGGTCCGACTCGAGTCGCTCACCATGTCGAATCCCAAGCCGAGTTCGGTACGGAACTCGTTCTGGGAAAACGGCAAGTCGACGCTGATGCCGTAGAGCGACGCGCCGAACTCCTCGAATTCTCCGAGTCGATCCTGGAACGTTTGCATCTCGTGACTACAGACGCTGGTGAACGACCCTGGGAAGAACGCGAGAACGACCGGAGCCGCCTCCGGAAACACGTCGGAGAAGGTGAACTCCTCGACGTCGCCGTTCGCGAGCGGTGCAGTGAAATCCGGTGCTGGGTCGCCTTTCTCGACCATGGTGGGAGGTGTGTCGCCTGTGGCATGTGTGTTGCGCCTCGGCACCGTCCAAACGCGCCGAGCGGCGCAGTGATCGGCTGCGGGCGTTCGACTCGCACAAACCGATTCTCGAGTGATTGGTCGGTCCAAAAGGCCTATATTACGGAGTGGGCAAGGGGAGGATAGTATGTCAGCCACACTCGTCCCGCTCCAGGTGCCAATGCTGCCCGGCGGTCCTGAGTGGGTGGTCATCCTGCTGATCGCGGTGCTGCTGTTCGGGGCCAACAAGATCCCGAAGCTCGCCCGTTCGACCGGACAAGCGATGGGCGAATTCCAGAAGGGACGACAGGAAGTCGAAGAGGAGCTCGAAGAGATCACAGAACCGCCGGAGACGGACACCGATCTCGGTGGGTCGTCGGACACCGAGCCTGAGGACGACCTCGAGACGGAATCGACCAGCAGTACAGAATCCGCCTGAGCGGGTCGCAGGGCGGCCACCGCCCACGAACAGTGCTTTCTCGCGCGTTACCGGATCTGAATCGCCGGTTTCCCCGGTTCGGCTTTTGCGGCCGCCTCGGAATCTGCGTCGGCCACGGAGACGTCGACCGTCGCGCCGAATTCGTCGACCAGGAGCCAGGCAGCTTCGTCGAGAACGGCCTGTTCTCGGTCCTGGGACACGATCGGCTGGAGTGACTGGCGCTGGGCCTGGAGCGATTCGGCATAGCGCTGGGCCACGTCCCCGTGGGCCTGGATCGACTCACGACTCATGATCTCGCCGACGATCGCTGCGTCCGGCGCCGACTCCCGTGCGATCCGATACGCCTCGTACTTCCAGGCGGGTGCAACATCGACGCGGACGTGCGTCGGGTCATCGATACCGGCGACGTCAACGATGTCCCGGACGTCGTCCCTGAGTGTCTCGATCAGGCGGCGCTCGATATCGGCAGCCGCGGTGTCCGTCTCGGCTTGGGGCCAGTCCGCTTCGGCGACGAGGCCGTCGCCGCGGAGATGATTCCACAGTTCCTCGCCGAGATACGGGGCAAGTGGGGCGATCAATCGGGCCAACACCCGCAATCCCCGCCGGACGACGGCATCGTGTGGGGCCTCGAACTCGCGGTACTGCCGGAGGCGCCCCGCCAGCGAGCGAACCTCACCGACTGCCCCGTGAAATCGGAAACGCTCGTAGTCGTCGGTCGCCGCGGCGATCGTTCGATCGATCTCGCGTGCGACGGCCGCGTCCCGGGGCTCGCGATCCCCAGTCCGGGCGTCAGTTGCGTCGTAGCCGGTCACCATGTCGTAGAGCATCTGCTGCAGGTCGTACGCCGTCCCGACGTCCTTTGCCGTCCATTCGAAGTCCTGTTCTGGATGGGCCGCCCCGAGGACGAACAACCGGGTCGTCTCCGCCCCGTACTCGTGCGGCGTGACGACGTTGTCCTTCGTCTTCGACATCTTCTCACCGCTGTGCAGGACCGTGCCCTGATTGAGCAGCGTCTCGACCGGTTCCCGCGTCTCAAGCAGACCGAGATC
This sequence comes from uncultured Halobacteriales archaeon, assembly GCA_964383875.1. Taxonomy (GTDB): domain Archaea; phylum Halobacteriota; class Halobacteria; order Halobacteriales; family Haloarculaceae; genus CAYLJD01. The sequence continues at coordinate 13,648 of CAYLJD010000009.1, read as the reverse complement.
GGCCAAGGCACGAGCGAAAAACCGGATGTACAGCAGGTGGAGAACCGCGTGTTCTTCCCCACCCACGTACACGTCGACCGGCATCCACTCGGCGGCGGTGTCGGCGTCGAACGGGGCCTCGGACAGATCGGGTGAGAGAAATCGCAGGAAGTACCACGACGAGTCGACGAAGGTGTCCATCGTGTCCGTTTCCCGCTCGGCCGCTGCACCACACTCCGGGCACGTGGTCTCGACGAAGGAGTCGATTGCCGCCAGTGGATTGCCAGTCGTCTGCACGAACTCCGGCAGTTCCACGGGCAGATCCGATTCCGGGACGAGGACTGGGCCACACGACTCGCAGTGGATGATGGGAATCGGCGTCCCCCAGTAGCGCTGCCGGGAGATGAGCCAGTCCCGGAGCCGGTAGGTGGTGTCTGCCGTGACGGCAGCCTCCCCGTCGAGTAACGCCTCCCGAGCCCGCTGGCTGTCCATGCCTGCGTATTCCTCGCTGTCGACGAGCGTCCCCTCGCCGGTGTAGGGCTCGGTCGGGAGATTTGTGTCGTCGGATGACGGTTCGACGACCTGCTCGATGGGAAGATCGTGGGCGAGCGCGAACGCGTGATCGCGCTCGTTGTGCCCCGGAACACCCATCACCGCACCCGTGCCGACATCCTCGAGCACGTACGATGCGACGTAGACTGGGACGTCCTCACCGGTGAGCGGATTCGTCGCCGTGGCGTCGGTCTCGACACCAGCTGTCGCCCCACCGCTATTCGATCGATCGTCTCGACGAAATGCCGCCACCGCGTCGTCGTCTTCGGCGAGTGTGTCGGCCAAATCGTGGCCCGGCGATACGGCGAGGAACGTCGCCCCGTAGACGGTGTCGACTCTGGTCGTAAAGGCGTCGACAGCGCCGTACTCGGCGACATCGAACGAGACTGTGGCACCGTCCTGCCGGCCGATCCAGTTGCGCTGGATCTCGCGGACACTGTCGGGCCACCCGTCGAGGTCGTCGAGTCCCGCGAGCAGCTCGTCGGCATAGTCGGTGATCGTGAGAAACCACTGCTCCAGGTCGCGACGTCCGATCGGGGTCTCGCACCGCCAGCACACCTGCTCGCCCCCGTCCTCGATCACCTGGGCGTCTGCCAACGCCGTCTCGCAGTCCGGACACCAGTTCACTTCGGCGTCGGCGTACTCGACGAGACCGGCTTCGAAAAACTCGCGGAAGAAGTACTGGTTCCAGCGGTAGTACTCCGGGTCGGACGTGGTGATCTCGCGGCTCCAGTCGTAGCCAAAGCCCAGCGTCTCCATCTCCTCGCGCATCTGCGCGATGCAGGCCGCTGTCCAGGATTCGGGGTCCGTGTAGCGCTCGTAGGCGGCATTCTCGGCCGGGAGCCCGAACGCGTCCCAGCCCATCGGGTGGAGCACGTCGTCACCCTGCATGCGACGGTACCTGGCGTAGGCATCCGTGATCGCATAATTGCGGACGTGCCCCATGTGCAGCGTGCCAGACGTGTACGGGAACATCCCCAGAACGTACGTCGGATCCGTCGCATCGTCGGCCAATTCGTAGGCGTCTTCGCGCTCCCAGACGTGCTGCCAGTACTCCTGGACGCGGGCGTGGTTGTAGGTCCCCTGCGACATCGTCTCCAGTGGGCCCCCTCGGTCGCCGGTGCATATGATTGTTCGCCACTGGCGCCCGCCCAAATGCCTAACCGGGTCCCCGGCGCATATGACCGCATGCGCCTGACTTTCCTGGGAACCGGGAGCGCGATGCCGACGGGCGAGCGCGCCCAGACCGGCCTGTTGCTCGAGTCGGAGGAACACGCGCTCCTCGTCGACTGCGGGAGCGGCGTCCTCGGCTCGCTGGCACGGACGGGTGCCGGCTACGAGGGAACCGACACGCTCCTCCTCACCCACCACCACCTGGATCACCTCTCGGACCTCATGGCGCTGGCCAAGGCACGCTGGCTGGCAGGGGCCGAATCACTCTCGATCGTCGGGCCCCCCGGGACCGAATCGCTCGTCGAAGGCTTGTTCGACCTCCACGAATACATGCAGGATCGACTCGACCTGTCCGTCCGGAACGTGGAGCCGGCCGATAGCCCCCTCGAGATTGGTGGCTTCACCGTCGACGCGATGGAGACTCGTCACTCGATGTACTGTCTCGCCTACCGGTTTTCACCCGTCGGCGCGTCGGAGCCGACGATGGTTTTCAGCGGCGACACCGAGGCGTTTCCGGGACTCATCGAATTCGCCGATGGCGCCTCGGTACTCGTCCACGACTGTTCGTTTCCCGACGACATCGACGTCGCGAACCACCCGACGCCATCGTCGCTCGGCGCCGCGCTTGGCGATGCCGATGCCGACCTCGGCCGGGTGTACTTGACACATCTCTATCCACACACGGACGGGAATCACGAGTCGATGTTAGCGTCGATCAGCGAGTCCTACGACGGAGACGTCCGCTTCGCACGCGACGGCCTCAGTGTCGATGTCCAGCAGGAACCCTGATTCGGCCAGCTCGCGGGGCGAGATCAGTCGATCCGATACCGCAAGAGCGCCGCGATTCCGCCGAGGTTGGCGAGCTGGCGGCCAGGATCGAATTCGCTCGAGAAGACGGTGACGTCGCCACCCTGCTGCTCGGTCGTCTCGATGATCTCGTCGACGTCGACGTCCCAGTCACCCGCACCCTGTCGCTCGACCCGGAGCCGCTCGTCGAGGACGAGGAGGTGCTCGATGGCGCCGTAGTCGGCGGCCTCGGCGACGGCGTCGGGTCCATAGGCCGCCTCGGCGCCCGCAGCAATGCGTTCGGTCAGGTCGTCGATCAACGCCGACTCCTCGGCGATTCGCGTCTCCTGCTGGACGTCCTCGACAGCACCCCGCTTGAGGACTTCGTGCACGCCTCGATCACCGACGGCACTCGTGTCGACGGTGGTGATGCGAGACGTCAGGTCCGGATATTCGTCTTCGATGTACGCGAGCGCGTCACGCTTCGTAAAACCCGGACCGGCGAGGATGATCGCGTCGACGTCCTGCCGGGCGAGGACGGCGCCGAGTTCTGCGAATAGCTCTGATCTGGGGCGGGCGTACTCCCCCTTCCCCGTCGGTGCCGTGATCGTCGCCCGTTCCTCGGTCCCGTACTGCGCGACCGTGTGCACGTGGGCCTGCCCCTCCTCGACGGTCGCAATGGCCACGTCCGGGTTCTCGCTCGAGGCCACGGCCTCCTCGATCCGGTCGCGTTGATCCGGTTTCCAGCGTTTTTCGATGCTGATCTCGTCGTGTTCCTCGACGTTGAGCGTGTGGTGGTGGCCGAGCTGGTCCTCGCGCGAACAGCCGACGATCTCGCCGCCGATCCGGAGTCGGTTGGCGAACTTCGCGAACTCGACTGTGTCGACGTCGATCGCGACCCACAGGTGTTCCCGTTCACCACCGGTGTCGCGAAGCTGATCGTCATTCCGCTGGATGCGACGGGTCGTGTCGCCGGCGACCCGGTCGCTCGGCTCGACCACGTGAGAGAGGTGCCAGAGGTCGTCGAGACTCTCGGGCACGAGGGTGACCCGCTCGCGACCACCCTCGATCTGCTCGCGCTCGGCGACGCGCATGGCCGCTCTGCGGCTGGGAACGGTAAGTGCCTACTGTTCTCCCGGACGCGGGCAGCGTCGACCTAATCGTCGACCATCCGACTCCCACCGGGCGGGAGGAACTCGGCGATCAGATCCGGACTCGCCACCTTCCGGACGAACGACTCGTCGGTAAACCGCTCCCGAAACGCACGATAGATCCGCTTGGCAACGTCGTCGATCGCAAACCGACCCGGTTCGAGCCGGACTGTCGTCACGGCCCGCAAGTCAATCGGGTCGGGTGGACCACCGATTACCCGCGTCTCCGGTTCGCACGTAATGCCCACCGCGACACCCACCGGAACGTCGTCGAAATACCGCCGCTCCCCCCGGATCGCGAAGCCGCCTTTCTCCAAGTACTCGCCACTCTCCGGGGTCTTGCTGACCTGGTCGTGGTCGACCGCATAGACGTCGCCGGCGTACGCGCCGTCCTTCCAGACCGAGGCGTACGAGACGGCGAACTGGGCGGCCTCGGCGAGGCTCGACTCCGGAATGTCGACGTCGCGCGTGGGCTCGCTCGGACCGGTCGCTTTCAGCACGGTCGCGGGTCCGCCGTGGGCCTGCGCGTGGAGAAACCGATCGCCGCGGTCCAGGTACTTCGCCACGATGTCCTCGTTCTGATCGGCGTTCCGGCCGCCGATCACGAGAAACCCGTCAGAGGTGTGGAACCACCGGAAGCGCTCGTACCATTCCTCGGACCGTCTGACCGGAATCGACGTCTTCGCCAGCCAATCGATCGGCTCGTCGCTCGGCTGTGCAGGCACGTCCGCGTCTGAATCGTCCGTCTCCCCGTCGTCTCGCCGGGCCTCGAGCGCTGCCAACTCGGCCCACGTCTCGTCGAGTGCCGCTTCGGCACCCTGGCGTTTTTCCTCGATGCGCTTTGCTTCCTCGTAGCGACGGTTCGCGTTCTTCTCGACGCCCATCCCGATATCGACCGTGACCGCATGCTCGCCCAAGTCGACCGTGACGGTCCCGTCGCTCCCGTCGACATCAGTCACTGCTTCCGCGGCCCCGATCCCCCGATCCGCACCATCCGCGAGGCGGGCAGTGATCTCCTCCCACGGCACGTCGTCGGCCCGGGCCTCGCGGACCGTCGAGATGATTTCGTCGACCAGATCGTATTTCGCGTACAGGAGTTCGGCCTTTTCGCGCTCGGCGGCCGCCTCGGCCTCGAAGTCCTCGATCGCCTGTTCCTGTTGCGCGATAATGCGTTCAGTGCGCTCGATGTGCTCGTCGAGGTCTGGTTCGTCGCGCTCACGCTCCGTATCGGCCGCCGACAGCTCCTCCACGTAGTGATCGACGGCGCCGTTGAAGGTCTCGAACGTCTCCGCTGTGAGGTCGCTCCGTTCCCGCATCGCGACCGGAGTCACGTCGACCGGGCGTCGATCGCCATCCTCGGTCGGTTCGGAATAGACGTGTGGATCGAGCGAGCCCGAGTGGATCGTCTCGGCGAGGCGCGTCACCTCGGCGAAGATCGCCTCGACGTGGCCATCAGTGAGGTCCTCGATCTCCAGGGTCTTCTCGACGTCCGCACGCGTACACAACTCCTCCGCCCACAGGCCACCGAATTCGAGCTGTGTCGCCAGCGTGCGGACGACATCCGTATCCGAGTCACGCACCTGTGCCGCAAATCCCGCCTCGTCGATCGTCAGCGGATTGGTGCGGGCGTCTGGGAACTCGTAGGGCGCGCCAGGCGCGACGGTGCGGGACTTCAAGCGAACAGTCTCTAGCGAATCGATGACGTCGCCCGTCGCGTCGAGAACAGCCAGGTTGCCGTCGCCGAAGAGTTCGGCGACGATTGTCGTGCTATCAGTATCGCGTTCGAAGCGCAGTTGGACGATGCGATCGAACTCGTACTGCTCGACGGCGGCGAGTTCGGCACCTTCGAGTCGGTTCCGCAGCATCATCGCAAAGTCAGGTGGTCGATCCGGTGCGTCGTCGACGTGGTCGGGGGCCGCCACGCGGAGGTGCTTGGGGTCGCGGACGTTCACCAAAAGCTCGACCCGTCCGCGGTTGAGATCGCGGAGTCTGAACCGAACCAAGCCGGACGGATACAGATAGGCCTTCTCGAATCGAGCACCGGCATAGGCGGACAGTTCCGAGGCGAGGGCGGCCAGGTCGACACTGGTCAACTCCCGCTTTGCCTCCATACCGTCGCCTTCCGGGAGGAGGTCCAAAGGGGTATCGTTGGCGACGGCACACCCAGTACCCTAAGGCCCGTGAGCACGTGGCGGCCCCATGAGCGCGCGAGACACCGTCGAGGCGTACTACGACGCCCTGCGCGCCGGCGATCCACTCGGGAACTTTTTCGGGGAATCGCCCCCGGAGCGCGACGACACCGTGAAATTCGGCATATCGGAGCGACTCGTCGGCGTCGACGACATCCAAGCGGGACTCCGATCGCAGACGAACACGACCACCGACTGGGTGGTCGAGAGTCGCGCTCTCCGGGTGACAGACCAGGGGTGTCACGCCTGGTTCAGCGACGACGTCCGCATGGAGTGGACGGACACGCAGCGCGAGACCCGCGTTGCATTCGACACCCGCTGGAGTGGCACCCTCCGGGCCACCGACGGCGACTGGACGTTCGTCGGGATGCACGTCAGCACGGCCGACGAGCTGTAACGTCGCCACTCGGTGAAAAGATCCTGCCGACGCGACCGTGAGGTACACCCTACAGCACTCTCGCCATCCACCGTGCGGGGTCGTCGAGTTCCGCGTCCCTCGGGAGTGTCGAGGGGGCCTCCCAGACACGGCGTGCGTCACCCAATCCGCGTTCGTCCACCACCGCCTCGAAGAAGGCCTTGCCACGCTCATATTGCCGCCGCTTGACACTGAGTCCCAGCAGTCGACGGAGCAACCGGTCGACCGGACCGCGACCACGCCGTCTGTCGTCGACCTTCCGACGCAGGTCCGCGTACGTCTCGTCAAACGCTCGGTCCATGACGACTTCGGCGTATCCCTCCACGGCAGTCATTGTGGTGTCCAGTTCCCCGAGGTTCTCCCTGTCGAGTGTTCCGCGAGCGAGTTGCTCGATCGTCTCTTCCAGGAGTGACTCCATGTGTTCCGGAAGCCACGGCGCGGCGCCGAATTCGGCCGCGTGGGCGACCTCGTGGAACGCGATCCAGCGACGGAACCGCGGACGAGCGACATTGAGCTGATCTGCGACGCGGTGGATGTTCGGGCGGACGAAGTAGAGCCGGTGGTCACCGTCCGCGAGCAGGAGGGGATCGTACTGGCCGAGGACGTGGTTGGCGAGAAAGGCCAGCGCGACGGCCATCGAACCGGTGTTGGTCACGCGGGCGAGGCCCGGGGCCAGGCCCGTTCGTGACTCCAGGGGCGCCAAGATGCGCTCGAACGTCCCCACGTTGGCTTCGAGCCAGTGGTGGCGGTTCTGGACCTGGACCCGGTCCGGCAACTCGAAGTCGATCGCCGTCACCGCCGAGACGCGCGTCCGGGCTGTCCTCACCGTCTCCGCGTAGGCCTGCCGCTCGCTCTCATCGACGGCAAGGGATCCCGGGTCGGTCGCAGCAACCGCCGCGTCGGTGACAGCCGCCCAGTCGATCGGGCCGCTGCCCGAGGCCCCTGCGACGGCTCGAACGCTCCGGTAGAAACCCATGGCGTGATCTCACGCCCCGGCGGAGATAGGTCTTCGGCCGGGTTACGCGGTCACAGGTTCAGATTCGGGAGCCTGGTCGACCCTAGTCGAGCCGCGGTCCCGACGGAGCAGTTTCCGGGCAGCGAGGGCGATGAAGGCCAGCGCGAGCAGCCCAACGACGGCGCCGACGGCCGACGGAGAACTGCTCGGCTGGTCAGCACGCTCGTCGGCATCGTGCTCGGATGTGTCCGACGACTCGGTCCCGGAAAACGGGGCGTTGGCCGAGAACGTCGCGTCGTCGAGGTGGACTTCGAGGAGTGTCACGTTCATGGTGGGACGTTGGCGCGGCGCGGGGATACCGGTTTCGACCGGCGGTCAGGGTCGCTGGATTGACGGTCCGGCGCGTCCAGCACTGCCCATGGACGAGTCTCGCCGAGCGTTTCTGGACGATCTTCTGGAGACAGCGACCCCATCGGGGTACGAATCGAGTGGCCAGCAGGCCTGGATCGAGTACGTGTCGTCGTTTGCCGACGAGGTTACAACCGACGCATACGGCAACGCCGTCGCGGTCTGCACTGGCGGCCCCGAGCGGCTCGCCATCGCGGGTCACGGCGACGAGATCGGGTTCATCGTCCGTGATATCGATGACGACGGCACGGTCAGGATGGCCCGAATCGGGGGGTCAGACCGAACTGTCACCAAGGGACAGCACGTCGAAATCCACACAGCCGATGGCACGGTCCCCGGTGTCGTCGGCCAAACCGCGATCCACTTGCGGGACGCGGACGAGGACGCCATCGACGACGTGGACGAACAGTTCGTCGACGTGGGCGCGACGGACGCCGAGGAAGCCGAAGCGCTCCTCGATCGGGGCGATCCGATCACCTTCACCCAGCGGATCACCGAACTCGCCAACGGTCGGATCGCTGCGCGGGGCTTGGACAACCGCATCGGCATCTGGGTCGCTGCCGAGGCGCTCAGGCGGGCCAGCGAACGTGACCTCTCGGCCACGGTCTACGCGGTCAGTACCGTCCAGGAGGAGGTGGGACTCCGCGGCGCGCGAATGGTGGGGTTCGACCTCGATCCGGACGCAGTCTTTGCGGTCGATGTGACGCACGCAACAGACGCACCCGGGACGCCGTCGAACCGGCAGACAGGCGTCGAACTGTCGGCGGGACCGGTCGTCAAACGGGGCAGCGCCAACCATCCGGGACTTGTCCAGACTGTACGTGACGTGGCCGCCGACGCCGACATCGACGTGCAACTTGCCGCGACTGGCAGCTCGACCGGCACCGACGCCGACGCGTTCTACACGGAACGCGGCGGCATTCCGTCCCTCAGTCTTGGCGTCCCGAACCGGTACATGCACACGCCAGTCGAGGTGGTCGATCCGGCAGACCTCGAGGACGCTGCGGACCTGCTCGCTGCGGTCAGTGTGCGAGCGCACGATCTCGGCATCGAAGGGCCGACCGAGTAACCCTGGTTCGGTACGTTTAAGCGCACGCTGGCACCCCTTCGACTATGAGCGAGCACGGGAACCGGCCACTCGACATCCTCGAGGCCGCCGTCGGTGAGCGTGTGTCCGTGACACTCAAGGACGGCGACACGTTCGACGGTCAACTCCTCGGATACGACCAGCACATGAATCTCGTCGTCGAGGGCCCGGACAACACAACGATTATACGCGGCGACAACGTCGTTACCATACGTCCATGACCGGCGCAGGCACCCCGAGCCAGGGGAAGAAAAACACGACCACGCACGTCAAGTGTCGCCGCTGTGGCGAGAAGTCGTACCACGTGAAAAAGGGCGTCTGTGCGTCGTGTGGCTTCGGTCAATCTGCCAAGCGTCGGAGCTACGCCTGGCAGTCAAAAGCTGGCGAATAACATGCAAGACAAGTGCGGCGTCGTCGGCGTCTCACTTCAGGACCGCGACGCCGCTCACCCGCTGTACTACTCGTTGTACTCCCTCCAGCACCGCGGCCAGGAGTCGGCCGGGATCGTCACCCACGACGGCTTCCAACAGCACGGCCACGTCGAGATGGGACTGGTCGGTGACGCGTTCACCCCGGACGATCTCGATGGACTTGCGGGCCGGAACGGGATCGGGCACGTCCGATATCCGACTGCCGGGAGCGTCGAGAAGAGCTGCGCACAGCCGTTTTCCGTCTCGTTCAAGAGCGGCTCGCTCGGCCTTTCACACAACGGCAATCTGGTCAACGCCACCGAGCTGCGCGACGAGCTCGGCACGCTCGGCCACGCGTTCACCTCCGACGGCGACACCGAGGTGATCGCCCACGACCTCGCCAGGAATCTGCTCGAAGCAGACCTCGTCCGTGCGGTCAAACGGACGATGTCACGGATTCATGGCTCGTACTCGCTGACGATCATTCACGACGAGACTGTCATGGCGGTCCGGGATCCGCAGGGCAACAGACCGCTGTGCATCGGCGAACTCGAAGACGGGTACGTGGTCGCCTCCGAGTCAGCCGCGATCGACACCCTCGACGGGACGTTACTGCGAGACGTTCGCCCGGGGGAACTGATCGTTCTCGATCCCGACGGGACCGGGTTCGACTCGTACCAACTCGTCGATCGCGACCACACCGCCCACTGCTTCTTCGAGCACGTCTATTTCGCCCGGCCGGACTCCGTCGTCGACGATCGTCTCGTCTACGAAGTCCGCCGCGACCTCGGGCGCGCGCTCTGGGAGGAATCCGGCCTCGACACCGACGTCGTCATGCCGGTTCCCGACTCGGGTCGGTCGTTCGCGTCCGGATACGCCGAGGCCGCGACCGAAGCGGGGTCCGAGATCGAATTCGCCGAGGGGCTCATGAAAAACCGCTACGTCGGCCGGACGTTCATCATGCCGACACAGGACGAGCGCGAGCGAGCCGTCCGGCTGAAACTCAATCCGATCAAGTCGACAGTCGAAGGGCGCTCCGTGACGCTGATCGACGACTCCATCGTCCGTGGAACGACGTCGACACAGTTGATCGACCTGCTCCGAAACGCTGGCGCCGAGTCGGTCCACATGCGCATCGGCTCGCCCCCGATCATGGCGCCCTGTTACTTCGGCATCGACATGGCAACACGGGAGGAGCTCATCGCCGCGGACCGGTCGATCGACGACATCGAAGCCGCGATCGACGCCGACAGTTTGGCGTACCTGTCGATCGACGCCGTCACCACCGCCCTCGAGCGGGACCGCGATGACCTCTGTCTGGGCTGTGTGACTGGCGCGTACCCGTACGACGTCGACGGCGAGCAAACCGACCGCGACGTCGAGCGGCCGACGGTCGACGAAGCCTCGGCGAGCGCGGACGACTAGCGCGGCCGATTCTGTCAGAACGCCCAGTACAGGAGCAGGTAGACGGTAATACCGAGGGCAAACGAGACCAGCCAGAGCGTGACGGCCACCCGGCCGACCCGCGGGTGCAGCGTCGAGGGAATGTCGGCGACCGGACGCGTGAGGGCGAGTAACGCGACGTAGTACAGGAGCGGGACACAGAGAATCGCGAGGACGACGTGGACGCCGAGCAGCGGGAGATACACGAAGCGATCGAGCCAGGCCGGGCCGGCAAAGGGCGTCTGCCCGACCAGGGTGATCCGGTAGAGGTACAACACCAGGAACGTCGCGAAGAGCCCCAGGCCGGCGAGCATCGATCGACGGTGTCGACGGACGTTGCCGCGCCGAATGGCCCGCACGCCGGTCGCGATGACGACGATGGCGAGGGCGCTGATGGCCGCGTTCGCGTGCGGGACGGCCACGATCACTGCCTCGGACCTGGGGATGATCGAGCGCGGGAGTGCCCCGAGGACGGCCCCGAACACCAGCGCCAGAGAGACCAGCGAGAGGAGCCCCGCCACGGCCGGGACGTGCTCTCGGACGAGCGCTGCCATTGTCACCGCTACCGCTGGCGCGGTCTTGGGGGTTGTGGTCACCGACGCTGAGCGAGCGTCGGAACCGTTTTGGCGCCGACCCCCGCACCCCGGCCCATGCAGCCATTCGCCGACGTCGACGTGCTGGATCTCACGCAGTCCATCGCGGGACCAGCCTGCACGCAACGCTTGGCGACACTCGGGGCAGACGTCGTGAAAATCGAGCCCCCGGGTGGGGACGCCTTTCGTGACCTGATCGATGGGTCGATGTTCGCGACGTTCAACATGGACCGCAAGCGGTCGCTCGCCGTCGATCTGAAATCCGAAGACGGGCGCGAAATCGTCCAGGAGTTGGCCCGACGGGCCGACGTCGTCGTCGAATCGTTTCGCCCGGGCGTCACCGAACGGTTCGGCATCGACTACGAGTCAGTCAGTGCAGACAATCCCGAGGTCGTCTACACGTCGGTGACCGGCTTCGGGCAGGATGGCCCGTACGAGGACTACCCGGCCTACGATCCCGTGGTCCAGGCAATGAGCGGACTGATGTCGGTGATCGGCTACCCCGACCGGCCCCCGGTGCGGATCGGGGCGAGCGTGATCGACTGTGCGACCGGGGCGAACGCCGCCTTCCTCACGACGGCTGCCTTACACGAGGTCGAGCTCACGGGCGAAGGCACTCACATCGACGTCTCCCTGTTCGACGTCGCCGCGTCCTGGATGGGGTACTGGGCCGCCAAGTACACCGAGACGGGCGAGGTCGCCACCCGCCACGGCACGTCCTTCGGCGGGCTCGCCCCGAACGACATCTTCCACGCTGCCGGGGGCGAGCCGCTCTACGTCTGTGCCGTCAACGACAGGCTCTACGAACGGACGGTCAGGGCGATCGACCGCGACGACCTCCTCGAGGACCCACGCTTCGAGACGAACGCCGACCGCTACGAGCACCGCGAGGCACTGACCGAGGAACTCGAATCCACGTTTCAGGGGTACGAGCGTGACGAACTCGTGGACGTCCTCACCGACGCCGGCGTGCCTGCGGGGCCGCGGCGGGACGTCGCAGAACTCGTCGACGAGGATCCCCACGTCGCGGCCCGGGAGATGCTCGTAGACACGTACAACCTGTGGACCGACGAGCCGGCGCAAGCGATCCGACTCCCGATCCGAACCACAGACTGGGTGCCAGACCTCGATGGCCGGCCACCCGAGCTCGGCGAACACACTCGAGCGGTCCTCTCGGAACTCGGGTACGATAGCGATGACATCGAGAGACTCCTCGAGGCCGACGCTGTCCGGGATGAGGCGGCTGAGCCCCGTCCTGACTGATCACCACTGCGAGCTAGCTCTCGACGTTCGCCTGTTCAAACGGCCGCGGGGGCAGTCGCAGGTCGTCGAGAGCAGGGACGTGTTTGACGTTGTAGACGAGCTGGAGTTCGTCGCTCTCCGGCCGACCGACGCACGAGAGACGGATGCCACGCTCGGTCATCTCCGGCGGGAGGATGTGGTCGACTGGCGTCGACATCGCGCCCGACACGACCTTGACCGCGCAGTTTGCGCAGGCGCCACCGCGGCACGCGAAGGGCCACGAAAATCCGCACGCCTCCGCCGCACCGAGGACCGGATCGTCCATGTCCATCTCGAACCGTCCGAAGTCAGCGCCGTCCAAGCCGGCATCACCGGCCTTCTCGAAGAGGTCTGCGTCGTCGAGGTCCCAGCCGTGGTCGGCGAGGACCTCGAAGTCGAGGTACTCCACCACGGCCGTCTCGTGGGCGGCCCCATTCTCCATCTCACCGTCCTCTGCCCCGTCTAGCTCGCCGGCATCGTATCTGCGCTTGAGCGTCTCGTAGGCGTCTCTGACGGCGAGAAATTCGGCCGCGGAGCCGCCCTGGTCCGGATGGACCTCCTTGACGCGGCGCCGGTAGGCCGCGTCGACCTCCGCTTCGGTTGCGTCGTCGTCGACAGGGAGCTCGTCGAACGGCGAGGTCACGATAGTGGCTAACGGAATCGGTGGCAAAAGGTTTGCCGTCGAGGGACCGGCTGCACGTCAAACCGAGCGACGCGCCGACTCAGTAGTGCCAGGGAAACTGCCGGAAATCAGGGTCGCGATCCTCGTTGAACGCGTCACGGCCCTCTTGGGCTTCGTCCGTCATGTAGCCGAGGCGCGTCGCCTCCCCGGCGAAGACCTGCTGTCCGACCATGCCGTCGTCGGCGAGGTTGAACGCGTACTTCAACATCCGGATCGCTGTCGGGGATTTCCGCGTGATCTCGTCGGCCCAGTCCAGCGCAACAGTCTCCAGATCGTCGTGCGGGACCGCCGCGTTGACCATACCCATGTCGGCCGCCTCGGCGGCATCGTAGTCTCGACCGAGAAAGAAGATCTCGCGGGCGCGCTTCTGGCCGACCTGTCTGGCGAGGTACGCCGAGCCAAACCCGGCGTCGTAGCTCGCCACGTCCGCGTCGGTCTGTTTGAAGATTGCGTGCTCAGCACTGGCGAGTGTGAGGTCACACACGACGTGGAGGCTGTGACCACCCCCGACCGCCCACCCCGGGACCACACAGATGACCGGTTT
>CAYLJD010000008.1:43851-47583 GCA_964383875.1 uncultured Halobacteriales archaeon | reverse complement strand
CCGACGATCCGAGCGACGCGGAGATCCGCCACGCGCTCGAGGGCAACCTCTGTCGGTGTACCGGATACCAGAACATCGTCCGGGCGGTCGAGACGGCGGGCGAGAAGATGGCCAGTGGCGCTGCGGGAGGTGACGACTGATGGCTGCAGAGGGCAGCGCCCGGGAGGCCCGCGTCCGGACGGTCGACGCCGACGACGTCGACGCGTCGGAGATCCTCGGGTCGGCTGTCGAACGGCGAGAGGACCCGACGCTCATCACCGGCGACGCCGAGTACACCGACGACATCCAGTTGCCGGACATGGTCCACATGGCGATCCTCCGCAGCCAGTTCGGCCACGCGAAGATCGAGGACATCGACACGAGTGCCGCGGAAGCGATGGACGGGGTGGTGGGCGTGTACACGCACGACGACCTGGCCCGCGAGGACACGCCAGGCGAGGTTCCATTCGGGCTGCCGGTCGGCTGGCTGCTCGACAGCCTAGTGAACGTCGACCACCCGATTCTGGCCGACGGCCGCGTGCGCTACCAGGGCGACGGCATCGCCATCGCGGTCGCCGAGGAGCGCTACCAGGCTCACGACGCAATCGACGCGGTTGAGGTCGAGTACGACCGCCTGGACGGCGTCACCGACCCGGCAGATGCGCTCTCGGGAGACGCCCCCCAACTCCACGCTGAGGCCGACGACAATCGCGCGTTCGACTGGGAAATCGGCGACGCCGACGCCACCGCCGAGGCCTTCGACGCGGCCGCACACGTCGCGAGCGTCGAACTGGAAAACCAGCTGCTGATCCCGAACGCGATCGAGCCCCGAGCCTGCGTCGCCGACTACCACCCCGGCGACGACGAGCTCGAGGTGTTCATGACGAGCCAGAACCCCCACGTGCACCGATTGCTGATGTCGGGGGTCATCAACCATCCGGAGCACAAGCTGCGGGTGAAGGCGCCAGACGTCGGCGGTGGCTTCGGGAGCAAGATCCACCACTACGCCGACGAGGCGCTCGTCGCCTGGACCGCAAAGCACCTGGAGCGACCCGTGAAGTGGACCGCCACGCGGTCGGAGACCTACCTGACCGACGCCCAGGGTCGCGGCCACGTCACCGAGGCAGAACTGGCGATGGACGACGACGGCAATATCACGGGCATGCGCGTCGACACGAAGGCCAACCTCGGCGCGTACCTCTCGACGTTCGCCCCGTCGATACCGACGTACCTCTACGGGACACTCCTCTCCGGCCAATACGACATCCCGGCGATCTATTGCCGGGTGCAGGGGGCCTACACGAACGTGCCGCCCGTGGACGCCTACCGTGGTGCCGGTCGGCCGGAGGCGGCGTATGTCGTCGAGCGTCTCGCCCACCTCGGCGCCAAGGAGGTAGGCATGGACCCGGCGGAGTTCCGCCGGCAGAATTTCGTTCAGCCGGACCAGTTCCCCTACGAGTCGCAGGTCGCCGTCGTCTACGACTCTGGCGACTACGAACCGGCCCTCGACCGCGCCCTCGACATGCTAGACGCCGGTGAGGAGCCCGACGACGGCCGACTCAGAGGCACCGGTCTGTCCTGTTACATCGAGGCCTGTGGACTCGCCCCATCCGAGCTCGCCGGCCAGCTCGGGGCCCAGGCCGGCCTCTGGGAGTCCAGTCTGGTTCGCGTCCATCCCTCCGGGACCGTGACCGCCTACGTCGGCACCTCGGGTCACGGCCAGGGCCACGCGACCACCTACGCACAAATCGTCGCCGACGAACTGGGGGTGCCGTACGAGAACGTCGAGATCGTCGAGGGTGACACCGACGAGATCCCGCAGGGCATGGGCACGTACGGCAGCCGGAGTGCCGCCGTCGGTGGCAGCTCGCTCGTGACCAGCGCCCGGAAGGTCATCGACAAGGCGCGGGAGATCGCGGCCCATCACCTCGAGGCCGATCCGGAGGACGTCGAGTTCGACGATGGCGAGTTCCACGTCGCCGGCGCCCCCGAGCGCTCGATGGCCTTCGCGGAGGTCTCCGGTGCGGCCTACCTGGCCCACGATCTCCCCGACGGGATCGAACCCGGCCTGGAGGCGACGTCGTTCTACGACCCGGACAACTTCACCTTCCCCTTCGGGACTCACGCTGCACAGGTAGCGGTCGATCCCGACACGGGGGAGGTGGAGATCGAGCGCTACGTCGCCGTCGACGACGTCGGGCCACAGATCAATCCGAAGATCGTCGAAGGCCAGATCCACGGCGGCGTCGCCCAGGGTGTCGGTCAGGCCCTCTACGAGGGTGCCGAGTACGACGACAACGGAACGTTGGTGACGGGCTCGATGCAGGACTATGCGGTCCCGAAGGCCATGCACATCCCGGAGATGGAGCTCGATCACACCGTGACCGAGAGCCCCCACAACCCGCTCGGCGTGAAAGGCGTCGGCGAGGCCGGCACGATCGCGGCACCGCAGGCCGTCGTCAACGCGGTCTGTGACGCACTCGACGTCGATCACGTGGACATGCCACTCGATCCAGAGACAGTCTGGCGGGTGGCCAACGGAGGTGAGGCCTGATGTACCCCGACGAATTCGATCTCTACGAAGCGACGACCGTCGACGAGGCCATCGACCTCATGGAGGAGCACGCCGGGGCCGAGACGGAGTTGCTCGCGGGCGGCCACAGTCTGCTCCCGACGATGAAGACCGGACTGGCGAGTCCGGACGTGGTGATCGACATCGCAGGCATCGACTCGATGCAGGGAATCGACGCCAGCGGCGACACCATCGCGATCGGCGCGATGACGAACTACGCCGAGATTGCGGATTCGGACGCAGTCGGCACTGGCGCGCCGGCGCTGGCGGACGCCGCCGCGGCCGTCGGCGACCGCCAGGTTCGCAACATGGGCACCATCGGTGGCAACATCGCCCACGCCGATCCGGCGTCCGATCTCCCCGGCGCCGTCATCGCGGCGAACGCGGACATCATCGTCCAGGGGGCCGACGGCGAGCGCTCCGTCGCGGCCGACGAGTTCTTCTTCGGCATGTACGCGACCGACGTCGGCCCGGCGGAGCTCGTCACCAGGATCGATGTCCCGAACGCGACCGACGCCGTCGGAGGGTACGCGAAACGACCCAGCCCCTCCTCCGGCTACGCCATCGTCGGCGTCGCAGCCCAGCTCGAACTCGACGGCGACACCGTCGGCAGTGCGAGTGTCGGGTCCAACGGCGCAGCTGACCACGGCGTCAGGCTCGTGCCGGTCGAAGACGCGCTGGAGGGCGAGTCGCTCTCCGAGGGGACGATCGAGCGCGCCGCGAGCCGGGCGACCGACGATCTCGACGAGGCGATGTTGATGGAGGATCTGCAGGCCTCCGGCGAGTTCCGCGCCCACCTGCTCGAGCAGTACACGGAACGCGTCCTCGCGGGCCTCGCCGAGCAGGCGCCTGCCCCCGCGGCCGATTGACTGACCTCGGCCTCTTTTTCCCGTCGCCCGCTCGAACCGTGGCGTGCCGAGAGTTTCGTGTCTGGCGGCGGGCCGCCGCGATCGACGCCGAGGACGGAGCAGGGTGGTCAGGCAGATACCTTGCCGACCATCACGCCAGAAACACGTGCCGCGGCGTGTCGGCGAGGACGTCCCGACCCCAGGCCACCGTCTCCGCGAACGCGTCGGAGCGGAAAAACGCCATGGCGTCCTCCCGGGCCGCCCACTGACTGGCGATGAACATGTCGTTCTCGTCGTCGACGTTCGCCAGCAGGGCCGTCTCGCGGTGGCCCT
>CAYLJD010000008.1:21879-43751 GCA_964383875.1 uncultured Halobacteriales archaeon | reverse complement strand
CGATCGAACCCGTCGCTGAGGTCGTCGACGGCGTCCACGAGTGTCGCCTGGTCGGTCTGGGAGTAGCACACCAGCGCGTACATGTCCTCGCCGTGTGGCTGGCCGGCGTAGATGTCGAGGTCGGCGAGTTCCTCGCGGATCGATGGCGTGGCGTCGGATTCCGCGTCGTTCTCCGGTCGTTCGTCGTCGCCGAGTGGCCCGGATACCATCTCCTGGACACCGGACAGATCGCCGAGAAATCCGGACGCCGTCCGGGCCGCGTCATCGGTCTCCCAGACGCTGGCCACCACTGAGCGGCCACCGTGGGCGCGGACGACGGTGTCGACGTGTGTGTCGTAGTGGTCGAACTGGTCGGCAAGGGTCGCAACGTCGTCTGCGAGCTCCTGCGCGTCCGCATCGGCGTAACACACGACGGCGTGATCCGCTGTCGTAAAGTCGACCCCCTCGTCGAGTCCCAGCGTCACGAGTCGCCCGACGAGTTCCTCGGCGTCGAGTTCTGTCGGTGTGGGACCGGCGTCGTCACCGGGTGGACCGCTCGGCCCAGACGCGGAGCCGTCGTCCGTGGCCGCCTCGACGGGTCCCCCGCCCGTGGCCGCCGGCCCCGCTGGACCCGTGTCCGACCCGGTCGGGACCACCTCGCCCGCAAGCACGGCCGAGAGATCGTCTGGCGGGAACCGGCGACCGACAAAGAATGATCCGAACTCCGCAAACTGCGACGTGGATGGGTCGAACCGCATCTCGTAGAGGAGGTCCTTGACGTCCACGAGGTCGTCGGCCCAGAGTGTGACGCCCCACTCCCAGTCGTCGAGACCGACCGACCCGGTGATCATCTGGGTCACCTGGCCGGCGTAGCCCTTGCCGATGTCACCGTGGGCGGCCATGTACTCGGCGCGCTCGTCGAAGGGCAGGTCGTACCAGTTGTGTTCCGGTTCGCGACGCTTGGACATCGGGTAGAACGACACGTGCTCGGCGTCGGGGATCGACGGATAGAGGCGGGTCTCGATGTAGCGGCCGATCCCGGTCGTCCCGTCGGCGTCACCGTCGAAGTACTCCCGCGCCTGTTCAGAGTACCCCGAGGCCTCGGTCACGGAGACGTAGGACGCCGCACGATCGGTGTAACGGGCGAGGTTGGTCCGTTCGAACTGGCGGGCGAGCGCGTCGAGGTGGGCCGTCGATGGCCGGAGGTGGATCACCAACAGATCGGCCTCGTGGCCCAGGATCGAGTAGCAGGCGGTGTCGCCCGCGTCTGCGTCCTCGACGGCATGCGCGTCGTCGAGGTACGAGACGCCCGCCTCCACGGCCCGCTCACGGTCCCGTTCCGGGGCGGCCTCCCACGCGTCCCAGTCGACGGTCCGGAAATCGTGCAGCGCGTACCATCCCTCGGCGGTGGGCGGCGGCTGCCGTCCCGCTGGCATGGCCGCACGTTCGTCCGCCGTCGTTAGGAACCTTGCTATCCGACGCCCAGGAGCACCGGTCCGAAGATCATGAGGCCGAGTCCGACGAGGACGATCACCGTGACGCCGGTGGTGACGGCGAGAGTCAGGCTGCGTTTCCGCGCAATGGGCAACCTGGCGACGATCGACTCGACGCTCGATCGGAGGATGTGTCCCCCATCCAGCGGGTAGGCCGGCAGACAGTTGAAGATCCCGAGATTCACGTTGACCCAGCCGGTCCAGAACAGGAGGTTCGCCAGCGTGAACGCCCCCCAGCCGAGTACCCCGAGCGGGCCGTCGACGACGTAAAAGCCGGCAATCTCGCCCGTGAATCCGGGGAAATTGTAGTTGAACCCGGGCACGATGCTCGCGAAGGGGAGGAAGATGGTCAACAACAGGATAGCAAAAAACGAGCCATCGAGGATCCCAGGCCACGGATCGTCTTTGCCGAGCAGGGAGAGGAACCGTTCGGCCGGGTACGGGTTGACGCCCACGTCGTCGACGGCAATGCCACTGTGCCCGGCCTGGACGCCGACGCCGAGGAACGCCGCATCCTCCCGGTCGCCGAGTGTCACGTCCAGCACGCGACGCTCACCACCGACGTAGACCTCGACGGCCACGGTCTCGTCGGGCTGGTGTCCGGACAACACGGCGCCCAATGCCTCCCCATCGATCACCCGCTCGTCACCGATTCGCGTCACGACGACCGGCTGGGCTGATCGGTCCTGCAGGGCGTCGGCGAGCGGCCCGTCGGCGAGGACCTCGGTGGCGAGCGCGCCGATCGGCAGCGTGGCCGTGCCCCGGTCCGTACCGATCTCGGCCACCGTCCGCTCGCGGAGGGCAGTCACAAACGCCTGTTCGGTCTGGACCATCGTGTCGTTCACGCGTCGGATTGTCGGCGGCGCCTCTTCGTTCCCGAAGGAAATACCCTCCATGAGTTCCGGATTGGCGCGCGTGAGCGTGACCTGCCGGGACAGGGTCGCCGAGCTGCCGTCCCGGAGCGTGACGGGAACGGATGGGTCCGACCGCTCGGCCAGCACGTTCCTGAAGGTAGAGGCGTTGGCGACGGGCTGACCATCGACCGCGGTAATCACGTCGCCGTGACCCAGACCCGCCGACGAGGCGGCTGAACCGGAGATCGTGTCCCCGACGGGAACCCCCTCGACAACGCTGATCGAGCCGACCACCGGGCCGAAGAGCAGCAAAAACACGACCATCGTGACGAGGAAGTTGGCGGTAACGCCGGCCGCAAACATGCGGGTCCGCCCCCCGCGGTCTGCCGCCGCCTGGCTTTCCTCGTCGGGTTCGACGAAGGCACCGATCGGAATCACCGTGAACATCGCCAACCCCATCGACTCGATCTCGATATTCTCGACGCGACACAGCAGTCCGTGGGCGCCCTCGTGGACGATGATCCCGATTGCGAGGCCGGCCACGATGTCGGGGGCGGCCGACAGCGGGAGGAACTGATTGACGCCGGGGATGACGAGGTAGTCCTGGGGCCGTTCGATCGGTGTCGCCTCCGGCCGGGTCAAGATCTGCTCGACGGACGCGACGACGAGAAACCCGAAGCCGACCATGACGACCAGCGAGACACCGAGACCGAAGTTGCTGACTGCCCGCCAGATGCGGCGGTGTGCGGCCAGTCGGTTGAGTAGTGCGCGGCCCCGTTTCGTATGGAGGGTCGTAATCGGCCCCGAGACCCGGACAGCGTCGGGCAAGTACCCTCGGGAGCGAAGCGCCATCGCGACGAGGGTGTAGGCGAGAATCCCGACGAGCACCCAGGTCAGGGTGCTGACCATGTGTGACCGAGGCGAGAGGCCCAAAAGAGGGTTTCGAGTCGGTCGACTGCGCGCTACCGTTCCCGTCGCAACCGTGCCACGACGAAGTCCCGATCGAGATGTCCGAGAAAGGTGCCCAGCCGCGGACCCTCGGTCTCGTCGAAGAACAGCCGGTAGCCAGCCGCAAACAGGTCGGCCGGCTCGATATCGTGGCGCGTTGCGGCCTCGTAGAACTCCCCCTGGATCGCGTCCCCGTCGTGTCCTGCGGCGACGAAGTCGGCGAGGTCGTCAAGTGCCGACGCCGTCGCGTCGTCCAGCGCCACGTCCGGCAGTTCGCTCCGCGCCAGCTCGTAGTTGAATTCGTTGTCCGTCCGACGAGCCCATCGTTGGGCCCGTTCGACGCGCTCGAGTGCCGATACACCGGCTTCGTCGGTGGCGCCGTCGGGAATGTGTCCTTCGCGGCGCGCAATGTCCGCACGCATCGCCGGGTCGTCGGTCATGCCGAGCACCGCCGCGAATGTGTACGGCAGCCGAATGCGATCGGCGTCCGGATCGGCCACGAGCATCGGATAGGCCCGATCGACGAGGGTCGCCTCCCGCTCACTCGCGGGCTGTTCCTCGCCGCGATACACCCGCTCGAAGCGATCGAACTCGTCGACAAGCCGGTCGATGCGGTCGATACTGAAGTCCCGCTGTTTGAGGGGCTCCTTGACGAAAAAGTACCGCAGGACTTCTGGCTCGACATACTCGAGCACGTCGGCGACGGTGACGACGTTGCCCGACGAGGACGAGAGTGCCTCGCCCTCCAGCGTAAACCACTCGTAGACCATCGGTACCGGCGGCTGGATGTCGAGGATCTCTCGGGCGATGGCGATGCCGCTCTCCCACGATCCCTCCGCGTGATCCTTGCCGAATGGTTCGAAGTCGACACCGAGCACAGCCCACTGGGCGGGCCACTCGAACCGCCACGGCAGCTTGCCGTCACGGAGCGACGTGGTCCCCTCGTGTCCGCAGCCCTCGATAACGTCATCCCCCGCCGGAGCGTCGGTACAGTGGTACGAGACGGTTTCCTGCGAAAGATCGACCCCTGTAATGGTCTCCGTGAGCTGCCCACAGTCCTCGCAGATGGCGAAAAACGGAACGTAGCTGTCGTCGACTGACGCCTGGTAGTCGGCCAGGATCGCCCGTGCGTGTTCTCGGCGGCCGAGGATCCGCCGCGTCACGTCCTCGAAGGCACCGGTTTCGTACAGCTCCGTGTTCGAGACCACGTCAACATCGAGACCAAGCCGGTCGGCGTCCCGAGAGAGCAGTTCCGTGAAGTGGTCGCCGTAGGACGCACAGCACCCGAAGGGATCGGGAACGTCCGTGTACGGCCGCCCGAGGTTCCGCCCGAGCGCGCCGGCGTCGACGTCACCGAGCCCGACGACGTTCGCATCAAGGTCGGCGAGCCGCCGGGGGACCGCCCGGAGGCGGTCGCGGTCGTCGGCAGTGAAGACCTGCCGGACCGTATACCCGCGGTCGCGAAGGGCGGACGCGACGAAGTACCCCCGGAGCAGCTCGTTGAGGTGGCCGATGTGGGGGATGCCCGACGGGGAAACGCCCCCCTTGACGACGATCGGTTCTGACGGGTTGCGGTCTTCGACAGCGTCAGCAGCGGCGTCCGCCCAGAATGCCCGGTCGGCACTGCTCGCGACCGCGTAGGGATCCACGGTCCCGTCCGGCATGGGACTCAGGCCTCCGGCGGGACAATCTCCGTGCCGTCGTGGTCGCCGCTGACAGCCGCCGGGATGGCGGCCGGATCAGTCCCGTCAAGGACGATCGTCCGCAGGCCGGACCGTTGAATCAATTTCGCGGCGAGCAAGTCGACTGGCGCCTTGCTCCCGGCGCGCATCTCGATATCCCTGATGACGTCGACGAGTTCGTCGGCGGTCAGCGATTCGTATTGCGTGGCCTCCCGATCGGCGGCTGGATCGGCGTCGTAGACGCCTGACACGCTCGTCGCGTAGAGCAACAGATCCGCGTCCACGTACTCGGCGAACGCGGCACTGACGGCGTCGGTCGTCTGCCCGGCGACCGTGCCACCGAGAACGGGAATCTCCTGGCGGCGCATGGCCGCTCGGCCGTTTTCGTACGTTCGGGATGGTTCCGGCGGGGCTCCCTCGTCGAGCGCGGCAATCAATAGCCTGGCGTTCAGTCGACTGACGGCGATCCCGATCTGGTCGAGTTCGATTTCGTTCGCACCCAGTTCCCTCGCCGTCTCGATGTAGTCCCGAGCGACTTCGCCGCCTCCCACGACGACGCCGACGTGGTGGTCGGCGACATCGAGGTCCTCGATGGCGGTGGCGAACGCCACCACACGCGAGGCGTCCAGGTCCGGTGCCAGGACGCTGCCGCCGATCGAGACGACCACTTTCATGGTAGCGGCGTCGCCCGATGCAGCCTTAAGGGTTGGCAACGGCACTCTTGCCTGAACGGGTGTGCGGGCCCGTCACCCGCCTGTTAGCCGTCCGTGTGACACCGAAACACAATCGGTGATATTCCCCGCCTTTTTGCCCGCTGCCGCTCTTTATTCCATGAGGGTCCCGGAACGAATTAGTTGAGTTCGATGGCGCCTCTAACAAGTTGAGCGGGCTCTATAAAATGTCTAATGAATTCTCCGTCATTTATAAAACGTCGACATCATCCCGTGAATCGCTGAAAGCGACCGAACCGACCCGAAGCGTCACGGCTTTATATACCCCTCCAGGGGAAAGAGGGGAGTGAGCCACGAAGCATGACCGCCACAACGAAGCCCTCCCCCGACGGTCGCTCGAAGGAAGAACGGCTGAAAGCCTTCCTCCAGCGGAAAGTCGAAGACGGCGAGATGTACTTCAAGAGCAAGTTCATCGCAGACGAGGTCGGGCTGTCGCCCAAAGAGATCGGCGCCCTGATGGTCAAGCTCAAGGACTCCGCCTCGGACATCAAGGTCGAGAAGTGGTCCTACACGAGCGCCACCACGTGGCGCGTCGAACCCGCCTGACCCTGCATCGCCGCCCGCAGCAGAAACGCGGTCCGCCCGAACGTCACATATTCTCGGTAATCGACTCCCGTGCCGTCCCGGGGTTTAAGCGCACGCATCGCATAGCGTCGCCGATGCGTGGGCGCGATCGGCCGGCCGACGTGCCGGCTGCAGCCGATCTCGCGCCGGTTTTCGACGTCTACGAGGTTCGGACAGCCGACGACGCCGTCGTGTACGTCGGCGAACCGATGGTCGAGCCGGCGGCTGTCGAGCAGCAGCTCCACTCGTTGTTCGCCGAACATGGCTACGAAATCCGGCTCTCGCAGGGTGCCCAACGCGCGCCGGGCTTGCCGCTGACGGCCGCCGAGTACACACTCGTCGCCCGCCGCCGAGACGAGAGTGCGGAGGGCATTCCCTGGCGAAACGTGGCGCTCTTCGTCGCGACCGTTCTGTCGACGTTGTTCGCCGGAGCCTACTTCTGGTACCAGATTCCGGTCTTCCAGGCTCCACTCCGGTCGCTGGAGGCCTGGCCGTTCACCCTCGCGATCATGGGCGTCCTCGGGATCCACGAACTCGGCCACTGGGCCATGAGCCGCTACCACGGCGTCGAGGCGTCCCTGCCCTACTTCATCCCACTCCCGACCTACATTGGGTCGATGGGGGCCGTGATCCGGATGCGCGGGCGGATTCCTGACCGGCGAGCCCTCTTCGACATCGGCGCCGCCGGTCCGCTGGCCGGCCTCGTCGCGACAGCCGTCGTGACGGTCATCGGCCTCCAGCTCGAGCCGCTGGCTGTCCAGAGCGCCGCCCCGGCGACCGACGACGCTGCCAGAATCGTCTTCCACAACCCACCCCTTCTGGAGCTGCTTGCGACGGCCAGTGGGGCCGGAGCCCGGCTCGAATCTGGGGCCGTCCACCCCGTCGTGTTCGGGGGATGGGTCGGCATGTTCGTCACCTTTCTCAACCTCCTCCCCGTCGGCCAACTCGACGGCGGACACATCCTCCGAGCGGTCCTCGGCGAACGCCAGCGAACGGTCGCCGCACTCGTCCCCGCGGCGCTGTTTACCCTCGCCGGCTACCTCTTGTTCGTCGTCGAGGGTGCCAACTCCGTCGGGATCTGGGCCATGTGGGGCATTTTCGCCCTGGGTTTGGCCTACGCCGGGCCCACGACACCGATCCACGAGCAGCCACTCGATCGGTGGCGTCTGGCCGTGGCGCTCCTCACCTTCGGTCTCGGCGCGTTGTGTTTCACCCCGATCCCCGTCGAAATCGTAACGCCCTGACGCCGGTTGTCCGGCCAGTCAGCCGTGGTCGTACCCGCGATCGGGAAGGTCCGCGCCGTCGATTGTGACGCCGGACGCCGTCGTCCGGCCGATCCGCGTCAGGCGAGTCGGGATGGCCCGACGAGCGGCGTCGATCGCCGATTCGGGCAGCGTACACACGAGTTCGAAGTCCTCGCCGACGAACGTTCCGAGTTCCTGGCGTTCGGAGTCGTCTGCAGCCACATCACCAACGGCCTCGTCAATCGGGAGTGGCGTCTCGATAGCAACCCCACAGTCACTGGCATCCGCGAGTTGGTGGAGCGAGCGCGCGAGACCGTCGCTCGAATCGATCATCGCGGTCGCGTCGTCTGCGAGGCGGCGGCCGGCGGCGACTCGTGGCGTAAACTGGAAGAGTTCGTTGGCCCGTTCGTGGTCGCCGGTCTCGAACAGGCGGAGCGCGGCGGCCGTCCGCCCGAGCGTGCCGGTGACACAGACAGCCTCGCCGGGACTTGCCCCCGAACGTCGGACCGGTGTCGCCGTCCGACCCAGTGCCGCCGTCGCCACCGTGAACTCTCCGTGGCGGTCCAGATCACCGCCAACGTAGTCCGCACCGACCGCGTCGCTCACGTCACTGGCCCCCTCGACGAACGCCGCAATGTCGTCCCAGTCGAGACTGGGAGCGCCGTACGCCGCGACGGTGGCCACGGCCTCGGCACCCATGGCCGCGACGTCAGAGAGCGAGGCGCCGACGGCCCGCCATCCCGCCGTATACCGCGTCGTCCCTGCCGGAAAATCCGTATGCTCGTGGAGCATGTCCGTCGTGAGTACGAGACCGTCGACGACGGCTGCGTCGTCGCCGGCACCCACGAGATCAGCGAGGCGGGCGAGGGCCGTCCGCTCGTCCATGCCCCCGATAGCGGGCGCTGCCTCATAACGGCAGCCTTCCGGTGGCTTCAAGCGCCGATGGGTCCTCCCCCGGCACATGGACGGCGACCGGATGCCGACACTCGTCGGGTTTCTGGTCGCCATCGGCATTCTCGTCATCCTCGTGTGGTACGTCGGAATCGGCGCGGTCGCCGACGCTCTCTCCCGAGCCAACACCGTTGCGTTGGGGTTCGTCGTTGTCGCTGGTGCGGTCTGGATCGCCGCGTGGGGCCTCGCGCTGTGGACCGTGCTGCGAGCGATCGGCGCGCCGATCCGGGCCCACCGTGCGATCTTCGTGTTCTCCGCCGCCATGTTCTCGAACAACGTCACGCCGTTCGGGCAGGCCGGCGGCGAACCCATTAGCGCGTTGCTCATCTCCTCGATCGCGGACAGCGAGTACGAAACCGGACTGGCCGCCATCGCGAGTGTCGACACGTTACATTTCGTGCCGTCGATCGGCCTGGCCACCGTCGGCTTCGGCTTCATCGTCCTGAGTGCCGCCGAACTCACCCGCAACCTCCTGGTCGCTGCTCTCGCCGTGGCCGTGCTCGCGGTCATCGTCCCCCTCGTCGCCTACGTGGCCTGGCGGTTCCACCGACGGATCGGGGATATCGCCGTCCGCGTACTGACGCCCCTCGCCCGGGTCGTCGGACGGCTCGTTCCGCGGCTCTCACCGCCGGGGCCCGACGCCGTCGAGAACCGCATCGAGGGGTTTTTCGGCTCGATCGAGCGTGTCGCCGCTGATCGCTGGGCGTTGGTGACGGCCATGTCGTTCTCGGCCATCGGGTGGCTCGCCCTCTCGGCAGCACTCTGGCTGTCGCTGTACGCCCTCGGCTACGTCGTCCCCTTCCCGGCGGCCTTGCTCGTCGTCCCGGTCGGATCAATCGCGGGCGCCACGCCACTCCCCGGCGGCCTCGGTGGTCTCGAGGCAGCGTTCATCGCGCTCCTCGTGCCCGCCGCTGGCGTGTCTGCCTCCGTCGCCACTGCGGCGGTGCTCATCCACCGGGGCGCGACGTACTGGCTTCCGACCATCGTCGGCGGGTTCGCCGCCGGTGTCATCGGCGGACGGAGTCGTCGCTAACCGACGCGCTTATCTGACGGCGTCGGAAACGTCGCCCAATGACGACGCTGTACGACGTCCCCGCAGAGGCCCTCAACGAGGCGGTCGCCGACCACCTCGCAGAGGAGTCGGCGATCGCCCGCCCGGAGTGGGCCACGGTCGTCAAAACCGGGCACGGCCGCGAACTCCCACCCGAGCAGGCGGACTTCTGGGAGCGTCGGGCCGCGAGTCTGCTCCGGAAAGTCGCCGTTGACGGGCCCATCGGCGTCGGCAGCCTGCGGACGGAGTACGGTGGTGCCGCACAGGGGTCGACGCGCTACCGCACCCGTCCCCGACACCGGACTGATGCCTCCGGGAAGGTGATTCGGACCATTCTCCAGCAGCTCGCCGAGGCCGGATACGTGGACACCGCCGAGGGCGAGGGGCGGGTCGTCACCTCCGATGGTCACGCGCTCTTAGACGAGGTCGCTGGCGAGGTCATGGCGGACCTCGACGACCCGGAGCTCCAGCGCTACGCCTGAATGGGCGCCGAAGACACTCGTTGCGGTACCTGGATGCTGTTGCACTCGAGACCCGTCAGTGGGGTGAACGCCGTGCTGCCCACGCCCCGCACTGCCCGCACAGCACCTAGTCCGTCGTCGCGGCGCGCTCGGCCATGAGTCCGGCAGCGGTGTCCGCCCAGTCGCCCCAGACGAATCCAGCCGTGGCGATACCGGCCCAGACGACGTAGCTGAGCAGGATCCCCGCGTAGACGCCAGCGATTCCGAATCCAAGTGGAATCCCCGCGACGTAGCCCACCCCGAGCATGAAGACCCAGGTACCGACCAGGCGGGCGTAGAAGGGTGTGCGGGTGTCGCCGGCTCCACGAAGCCCGCCTGCGAAGGGGAAGAACACGCCGAAAAAGACCATCGAGACGCCGAAGACGCGCGTGAAGTCGATGGCGAACCCGACGGTCGTCGGGTCGGCCGTGATCAAGCCCACAATCGGGCGTGCCCCGAGTACCAGCACCACCCCGGCGACGCTCATGGTGGCGATGCTGAGTGCCGCGATCGCAAAGCCCGAAAACCGCGCCTCGGTCGGATCGCCCTTACCGAGGGTCTGGCCCACGATGATGCTGCCAGCGGTGGAGAACGAGCGGTACAGCGGCCCGGTCAGCTGCTGGTAGATCCGTCGGCCGATGTGGTAGGCGGCGTTTGCCTCGGTCCCGAAGAAGGTGATCAACAGCCAGTTGAACGGAAAGTTCGCGAGCGACGTGCTCATGCCCTCGGCGAAGTTCGGCAGACTGACGGCGACAAGTTGGCGAGTGATCGTCCAGCTGCGGGGGCGGGCGAGCGAGAGGTCGGTCCGGTGGTGGGCGATGGCCGCCGTGATGCCGACGGCCTCGAACGTCCGGGCGACGGCCGTCGCCAGCCCGACGCCGACGATGCCCAGACGTGGCAGGCCGGCGACGCCGAGACCCACCCCGACGGTGCCCAGGACGTTGAGAGCGTTCGCACTCCCGTTGACGAGCATTGGCGTCCGGGTGTCGCCGGTTCCCTGGAGCGACCGGGCGCCAACGAGACCGACAATGCGCATCGGCGCGGCGGCAAAGACGATCGCGAGGTAGAGGCCCCCGAGCCGGACGACCTCACCTGCCGTCCCACCAATCAACGCGATGAGGGCGTTCGCGAACAGCAGCCCGACGGCGATCAGGGGGAGGCCGAGCAGAAACCCCATCAGGAGCGCCTGGGTGATGGCGCGATCCCGGGTCGCCGCCGCGCCCCGACCGGTGTCCTGGCTCGAGAGCGCGATGGCACCGGTCCCGAGCCCGAGACCGATCCGGAGCGGGAGCTGTGCGTAAAGGTCCGCAATGCCGATGGCGGCCACCGCCGCCGGCGAGAACGACGCCGTGACGACGATGTCGACGGTCCGCATCAGCGTCGTGAACGTCTGCTGGACGGCGATCGGCCACGAGAGCGAGAACGTGCGCCGCCAGACGCTCGCCAGTCGTCGCCGCCGATCGGCCATGCGTCTCCCGAGACGGCCAGTGTCGGTTTCAGGCTACCGGTGGGGAGGCCTGTCGGGGACCGACATGCCCCGTGTGACGAGATTCACGGGAGGTGGTCGTGCCACGTGCTCGCTCGGTCATTCGAGACACCGGCGATCTCAGCGATCGCTGTCGTGTCGGCCGCCCGCAGGTCAGCCACCGTCTCGATGCCGGCCGCTCTGAGCCGGTCGCCGTAGGTTGCACCGATCCCCTCGACCGCCTCGACGTCGGCGGCGAATTCACCGATCGGCTGCACGACGAGCGCATCCCCACCATCGAGTCTGGCTTCACCGCGGCGGGCGATGGCTTCGACGGCGCTGGCGGCGGCACGGTCTGTGGCCTGCCGAGCGACGTCACGGACCGCCTCGACTGCCTCGTCGGTGGATTCCGGTCCGGCGGTTGTGGCGCCCACAGATCGGCTCCTGGCTGCCAGCCAGTCGCCCACCGTCGGCCAAAGTTCGTCGTGAGCGTGCGATGAGACCGAGAGACCGACGTGCCCGACTGGACAGTCGACGACCCGGATGTCCTCGCTGGCGATCACGTCCCCGAACGGCGCACTCGAGGCAGGGGGGACGATGTCGTCGTCGGCGCCGACGATCTGGAGGACGGGGACGTCGATGGTCCCGAACGGCACCGGTTCACCGTCGAGTTCGAAGGCTCCCTCGAGGAGCTGGTTCTCGCGATAGATCTCGTCGATGAACTCCCGGAAGGCCGCGCCGGGCACGTCGACGCCATCCCAGATCCACCGTTCCATCCGCGCGAAGGTCTCGACGAACGCCGCGTCGTCCAGGTTTTCGTACAGTCTGACGTACTTCGTCACCAGGTGCTCGACGGGATTGAGCATGGCGAACTCCACGGCCAGGAGGGGAGCAGGCACGTTCCCGTACGTCTCCACGAGGAGGGCCGGGTCGACGGTCCTGGCCCATCGCTCGAGAATGCCGCCCGTGCCATCAAAGGCAAACGGCATCGCCATGCAGGTCAGCGTCCGTACGGCTCCGGGGTTCCGGGCCGCATACATGCTCGCCATCGTGGCACCCATGCAGTAACCGAGCAGGTGCAGATCGGGTGTCTCCGCGTCCGATCGAACGGCATCGACGCAATTGTCGAGGTAGCGCGTGACGTAGTCGGTCAGGTCGAGCGTGGCGTCGAGCCGCGATGGCTCCCCCCAGTCGACGAGATAGACCCGAAAGCCGGCCCCCAGGAGGCGGCGGATAACGCTCCGGTCGGGTTGCAGATCGAGGATGTACGGGCGGTTGACTAGGGCGTAGACGATCAGGATCGGGGTCTCGTGGCGGCGTTCCTCGGGCTCGTAGCGGTGCACGGCGAGGGCGTTCTCCCGGTAGACCACGTCGGAGTCCGTCTGGCCGACATCGACGGCTGCCATCCGTGCCAGCTGCGCACGTGCCGCCGTGGACTTCACGACCGCGTCCCGGACAGCCGCCTGCAGGCGCGTCCGGCTCCCTGTCGGGTCCGCGGTCACGACTCACACCCCCACGGCAAGTCATCCACCGGCGCACACACTACGCGCGGTCGGCGCACAGGTCAACGAAGTTGCGGAGCATCCGGAGGCCGGCCTCCCCGGACTTCTCGGGGTGGAACTGCGTCCCAAAGACCGTGCCGGCGTCGTTGGCGATCACACTCGGAAAGGTCGTCCCATAGTCGGTCGTGGCCACGACATGGCCCGGATCCTCGGGGTCGGCGTAGTACGAGTGGACGAAGTAGACGTACTCGCCGTCGACGCCGGCCACGAGCGGGTGATCGCGGGTGACGTCGAGCTGGTTCCAGCCCATGTGTGGAACCTTGCGATCAGCTTGGAACCGACAGTTCCGGCCGGAGATCAGGTCGAGCCCTTCGACATCGCCTTGGCCGGCGTGCGCCGCCTCCTCGCTCGAAGTCAGCAGCATTTGCATGCCGAGACAGATGCCGAACAGCGGCGTGCCACCCTCGGCGGCGTCTCGAAGTGCCCCGCGGAACGGGGCGGCGTTGTCCATCCCCTCGCTGAAGGCCCCCACGCCCGGCAGCACGATCCCGTCGGCCGACGCGACAGCCGCCGGGTCGGCGGAGATCTCGACGCCAGCATCCGCCCGCTCCAGTCCTCGCGTCACGCTCCGGAGGTTTCCGAGGCCGTAGTCGACGACGACGACGTCAGCGGCCGTCTGTCGTGTCGCGCTCATGCGTGGATCTTCGCGGGGACGGGCCAAGTCACTTCCCTTCCCGCTCAGAAGTCGCCCAGGCGTTGTTGCCCGCCGTCGGCGTCGACGTACTCGACGGCGGCCCGGATGGTCTGTCCGAACGTCTCCTCCTGGCTGCGGTCGTACAGCGTCGCGGCGGGGTGGACACAGACCATCACTAGCCTAGATACGCCCGCGAGATCCACCGCGGCGGTTTCCCCGGCTTCGGCCGTCACGGCAACGGGTCGATCCAGGAGGTGCTCCGCTGGGACTTTCCCGAGGGTGACGACGAGTTCCGGATCGAGCGTCTCGAGTTCTCGCTCGAGGTATCCCAGGCAGTTGTCGAGTTCCCCAGTGTGGGGGTTTCGGTTCTCCGGCGGCCGGCACCGGACGCAGTTCGTGATGCGGACGTCCGCTCTGGTGCAACCGGCGTCCCGCAGCGCATCGTCGAGTACGTCACCGCTCCGGCCGACGAAGGGTTCGCCCTGTGCGTCCTCGCTCGCACCAGGCGCCTCGCCGACGAAGACCAGATCGGCGTCAGGCGGTCCGACCCCGTTGACGATCTGCGTACGAGAATCGACAAGGGCCGGACAGCGTTCACACGCCGTGACGGTCAGTCCCGAGACGGTACCCTCCTCCATAGTCGTGGGGCGCACCGGGAGCCCTTGAGATTATCCGTCCGGTGAGGAGCCGCCCCAGACCGTATCAACGGCTCGGGCTGCCTGCCTGGCGACCCGAAGCGGCTCTGGGCGGCCGCCCGATGGCGTAAACGACCGAATCGCGTCGGCGGCCGCATCGTCGTCGAGGTCGATACTGCGCACGAAGACCGTCTCGCCGTTCACCACGACGGGGTGCCGGTCGGGTTGTGCGTCGTAGATCGCCACCCGCCGATCGCGAGCCGAGCCGTCGAAGGCCTCCCCGATCGCCCCGGCAAGGCCGTCGCTCTCCTCGAAACTCACTGAGAGGACCGGACGCGCCACGTGGTCTGCGATCTGGTGGAGGTCGAGCACGTTGTACCAGGCCGGCGCGATGCCCGCGATCAGGACCACCTGCACGTCGGCGCGGTCGAGCCGATCCCAGAGACGACAGACCGCGTCGGTCGCGTCTGTTCCACCGACCGTACACCTGGCGAAAGTGAGATCGTCGACGACGCGCGACGCACGGACGAGGGCCCCAGCCATCGTACTCCGGTCGCCGGAATACGACTCGGCAATTCCGAGGGCCCGTGCCCCCGCCTTCACGCGTTCTCCTTGATTTCCTCGAGCCGATCCAAGAGTTCGTCGTTCGACGTGTCGAACTCGAACTCAACCTCCCCATCGTGTGTCTTTTCGGCCGTCGAGACGCCGTCCTCGTCCTCAAAATCCGTGTCGTACTCCTGGTTTTCCTGTTCGGACTCGTCGTAGCTCCCGAACCCCATACGGGCACGCATACGGGGTTCTGCCTGAAAAATGACTCGGGATCGGGGGCGAAATCAGCGCGACGGTACGGCGAAGGGGTTGCAATGCGCCCATATTCGCGCCCGGCCCTGGCATTGATACGCGACCCAGACCATGCGCCAAGCATGGACGTCTTCAACGTGACCGCCGACGCAGACACGTTTACCTGCAACGCGTACCTGGCCCTCGGAGCGCGCCCGACACTCGTCGACGCCGGCGCGATGTCCGGCGTCGTCGATGCCGTTCGCGAATACACCGACGACATCGATCGGGTCGTGCTCACGCACCAACACGGCGACCACATCGAACAGCTCGACGCCGTGCTGGACGCCTTTGCAGCAGACTGTTACGCGTACGCCGACCACCCGCGCCGGACCCACGACCTTGCCGACGGGGACACGGTGCAGATCGGCGACGAGCGCTGCGAGGTCGTCTACACCCCCGGGCACGCCGACGACCACGTCTCTCTCGTGGGTGCGCAGTCGCTGTTCTCCGGCGACGTTGTCGTCCACGACGACGGCGCCTTCGACTACGGGAGCTTCGGCCGCACCGACTACCCGGGACAATCCCGGGAGCGGCTCATCGAGAGCATCCGCGAGTTGCTCGACCGACTCCCCGACACCGTCGAGCACATGTACGCCGGGCACGGCGATGCATTCCACGGCGACGTCCAGGACGTCGTCGAGACGGCACTCTCGCGAGCGGAGAAGCGGGAGCCGAAATATCCCGACGAGTGAGTTCCGGCGGCACGGGGTTATCGCGCCGATTCCGAACGAGGGGGCAGGGCGACGAGACACGGCCAGACTGCCCAGAGGCATGCGACCCGCATCCAGGGTTCGATCAGCTCGTGACCGGTGCGGACGGGAGCACGGTCCGGGCGATTCCAAGCCTCCTCGACCGGGCGCGTCGTCACGTCGGTTCCGCAGGCCGAGCACGCGTAGACCGCTCCGTCCGCCGTAGCCCGGACTCGCCAGTCGCCGTCCGTCCCACTCTCGTGCCCACAGTGCGGGCAGACGAGCACGTTCTTTCGGTCAGCCGTATTCCGGGGACCTGACTGGGCCATTCGGTCGAGAGTACGCCGGTGCCGAGCAAAAGCGTGTCGGATATACCCATTAAATGGCGTTTGATGGTTTCGTATGCCATCAACACGGAATCCCTGGTGACCACAACGAGTATCCGGCGTCGCCGGATTGCCCGTGACGATGGACGTGATCGCCCATCGGGGCTTCGCGGACGACGGTGTCGAGAACACCCTCTCTCGGCTCACCGCGGCCGTGTCGGCGGCCGACGCTGTCGAGTTCGACATCCGGGTGGCCGGCGACGGCGTCCCCGTCGTGTTTCACGACGAACGAGTCGATCGACTGACCGACCACAGCGGGCCCGTCACGTCCTACACTGCCGACGAATTGGCGTCCATGTCGCTCGCCGACACCGACGACGGCATCCCCCGGCTGACGACCGCCCTCGATCGGCTGACGGGGCCGATCATTCCCGAGATAAAAGTCGACGAGCGGCTGGGACGAACCGCGGAGCTCCTGTCGGGATATCCCGACCGGGTGCTCGTCTCGAGCTTCCAGCCGGCCGTGCTCGACGCAATGCCACCTGCCCTGGCGGTCGCACTACTCGTCGCGCCGCCGGTCCACAATCCCGCGGAGCTCCCAGCCGGCGGATTCACCGCCGTCCAGGAGGCCGCGGACTACGTCGCCTCGATCGGGGGCCGCGCAGTCCACCCTCACGTCTCGGCCTGTGAACGCGAGGTCGTGGCGGTGGTGCAGGAAGCTGGACTCGTCGTCAACGCCTGGACAGTCCGCTCGGCCGAAGCGGCCGCGGCAATGCGCGCGGCGGGTGTGGACGGTGTAATCACCGACAGTCCGGCGTACGTCCGCGACGCGTGAGGGTCAGTCCTCTTTACCGTCGGGTCCCGGACCTCCGCCAGTCGTGGGGCCACCCGCCCGTCCGGCGAGGTGGCAATCCGCAGGTCGGAACGTATTTCTGCCCCATCTCGGTATCGGCAGGAGACTGCAGCGATGCTCCGAAAGGCCGCCTGGCGGCTCCTGATTCGATTTCCCGACGCTCTGGCGCGGATCGGACTGGTGCGTCGGGAGACGGCACGAGAGACGTTCGAACTGGCCGTCCCGGCCATGGTGTCGGCAGGGATCTGGACGTTCCTCCGGATCACGGATTTCTTCATGGTGAGTCTCGCGCTCTCGGATGCAGCCGTCGCGTCGCTGGAGTTCGCTTTTCAGTACTACTTCGTCGGGTTCAATCTAGGCATTGCGGTCTCGAGCGGCACGATCAGTCTGGTCTCCCGGTTCAAGGGTGCTGGGGACCACGACGCCGCCGACTTCGTGATCAAGCAGTCGCTGTGGTTCGCCATTCCTATCGCGCTCCTGCTGACCGCCGTTGCCTGGGTGTATGCCGAGGGCCTGATCGACATCCTCACGGACGAGCCCACGGTGATTCGCCTCGGCAGCACGTACTTGAGCATCGTCATGCTGGGTATCATCTTCAGGTACTGGATCATGATCGCCAGCCGCGGCCTCCAGGCCTGTGGAGACACCGTCACTCCCATGTACATCAACTCGCTCGTCACTGTCCTCAACGTCCTCCTGAACGCGCTGCTCATCTTCGGGCTCGGCCCCGCCCCGACGCTAGGCATCGCCGGCGCAGCGCTCGGAACCGTCATTGCCAACGTCCTCGGCGCAGGGATCTACCTGGTCCTGTTCCGGACCGATCGGTTTCCGCTCAGGCTGCGGATACGGGGCAAGCAATGGGACACCGGCATCGTCGTGGAAATCCTCCGCGTCGGCGTTCCGCTCGCCGGTCGTCGGCTCGTCGGGACAATCGGCCGGTTCCCGTTTCTCTTCATGCTGGGCGTGCTCGGGACGCCCGTCGTCGCGGCTTTCGCCATCGGCCGACGAATCGTCCAGCTCGCGATGATCCCCGGGTGGGGGTACGCCACCGCCGCGAGCACCCTCGTGGGCCAGAGCCTCGGCGGCGGCCAGGAGGACGAGGCCACCCGCTATGGCTGGGAGACGGCGATCGTCGCGCTGGCGACTCAGGTGCTCATCGCGGCCGTCTTTGCCCTCTTCGCCCGGCGGATTGCACTCCTGTTCGGCACCGAAGCCGTGACGCTCACGACCTGGTTCGTCTGGACGTTTGCGCTGAGCGTGTTCGGGTCCAGCATCAATCAAAGTCTGGCGGGCGGCCTCCGTGGCGCAGGCGATACCACCTGGCCACTGTACGGGACGGTCGTCGGGACGAGTCTCCGTCTGGCCGTCGTCTCGCTGGCGCTCCCGGTTGGGTTCACCCTTGTCAGCGTCGGTGGCGTCGCCCTCGCGCCCGGGCTTGGGTGGGGAGTGATCGCCGTCTTCGCCGCAATCCTCGTCGACCAGTATAGCCGGGCGAGCGTCAACGTCGTCCGGTTCCAGAGTGGTCGGTGGCAGGACGTCGCACGCGCGGCAATCGCCCGCCGTGAGGGCGGCGACTAGCCGCTCAGGCGCTCCGGCGTTCGCGGGCCTTCTGGCGCATGTTGCCGTAGCCACACTTTCGGCAGTTGTCGGCACGCGGTGGGTTCCGGGCGTTACACCGCATACAAATCTGCTTCTCGAAGATGCGGGCCTCAGCCTCCGCGAATCGAGCCATGGGGGACCGTATCCAGTGGGCCGGGTTAAGGGTTTCCAGTCACTGCGACGGTCGATTCGGGGCCGTGTGCGGTCAATCCGTGCAACGTCAGCTGTGCATGCGACTCTCGGCGCCAGTCCTTTTGAAGTCAGCTCCCCTCTTGCCGGTAATGGCCGCCAAACCCGACTACTACGCACAGGTGGCGGATCTCCCCCTGACCGTCGAGGCTGTCGATCGAACACAGTACGAACGCGAGACGGCGAGTGGGTTCACGCGAGTGACGACAGAGATCGTCCTCAGCGGTGAGGGGGTGACCGGTCGTGGCGAGGACGTGACCTACGACGACGCCGACCACGACCAGTTTGAAGACGTTTCCCTCCCACTCGCTGGCGAGTGGACGATGGCGTCCGTGTCGGACGCTATCGACGACCTGACACTGTTTCCGGAGCCACCCGAGCACGAGCCGAGTCGTCAGTACCGTCGCTGGGCACTCGAGAGTGCCGCGTTGGACCTCGGGCTCCGGCAGGCTGACACCAGCCTCGGAAATACCATCGGACGGGACTACGCTCCAGTTCGTTTCGTTGTCTCGCCATCGGTGCGCGGTGAGGATGACGAGCCGACAGCCGCACCGGTTCGTGACTTTCTCGCCCGTGACCCGGGACTCGAGTTCAAGCTCGACCCGACGCCGGCCTGGTCGCAAGCGCTGATCGACGAGCTGGCCGCCACCGACGCCGTCCGCACACTCGACCTCAAGGGGTACTACGAGGGGACGGACGTCGACAACCCGCCGGATCCGGACCTCTACGCGCGCGTACTCGAGGGCTTTCCGAACGCCATCGTCGAGGATCCCCTGGTCTCCGCCGAAACCGAACCCGTGCTCGCGCCCCACACCGATCGCCTCAGCTGGGATTACCCGATCACCGGCATCCAGTCGATTCGCGACCTCCCGTTCGAACCGACCTGGCTCAACTGCAAGCCCTCCCGCTTCGGGTCGGTCGAATCACTCCTCGACACGATCGCCTACTGCGAGGCCAACGACATCCGGCTGTACGGCGGCGGTCAGTTCGAGCTCGGCGTCGGCCGCTCACAGATCCAGGCACTGGCGTCACTGTGCTACCCGGACGCGCCGAACGACGTCGCCCCCGGTGCGTACAACGATCCCGACCCCGGTCCAGACCTGCCCGGGAGTCCGCTCCCGGTTCCCTCAGATCCAGTCGGGTTCGGAGCCCACTGAACAGCCGCCGGCTGGACTCGTTACCCGTCGTCCGCAGCGAGATACTCGTCCTGGATCGCGATCACGTCGGTCGAGTCGGCACAGTTTGCGTATCGCTGGAGCGGTTCTGCGTTCAGCTCCAAGAACGTCTCGCCCCACCGGACGGCGTCGGCGACGGTCGCTGCCCGATCGGGTTCGCCGAGGATTGCCAGTGCCCCGGCGAAGGCCTCGAGCGTCGTCAGCTCGAACGGACGCCCGAAGTTCACAGGGTTGGCGGCGACCAGAAACGGCAGCGCTCGGTGTGGGCCCGACAGGTCGAACGACTCCTCGTCGGCCGTCTCCCAGGAACAATCAAGCGCCACGAGCCGCTCGGCGGCTGCCCGATCGGCCGGCGAGAGCGCCCGATCGGCGTGGGGATCCAGGACCAGGCCCGGGGGAACGGATCCCGTCGAGCGATGGAGGGTGGCGAGGTCGAATTGCGCGAGGCGACGGGCCGTGCACTTCTCGGGATCGTCGTCGCCCTCGTAGCGCACGTGGAGGTCCACGTGTGGAGTGAGTGCCACCAACCCAAAAGGGAATCGCCACGCTCAGTCCCGCGGGCGGCAGGTTTGCCAGCAGAATTAAGTGCGCTTACAGATTGGGTGGGACTATGATCGCGGAGGGGGACACAGCGCCGGCGTTCGAACTCCCGGCGGTGGTCGAAGGCGACATCTCGTCGGTCTCGCTGGAGTCGTATCTGGGGTCCGACATCGTTCTACTCGTGTTCTATCCGGCGGACTTTAATCCGGCCTGCGAGGGCGGGACGACTGACCTCGACGAACTCGATCTCTTTACCATGCAGAAGGACGTGTCCGTCCTGGGGGTGTCGGCGGACAGCGTCTACAGTCACCGGGCGTTCGCCGAGGAATTCGACCTCCACGTGCCGCTGCTCGCCGACACTGACGCGAGCGTGGCGGCTGCCTACGGTGTCGACGTCGCTGATCCGTCTGCCGGCTACCGCAACCGGCGTGCCGTGTTCGTGATCGAACCCCAGGGAGACGTCGCGTACGTCTGGGCAACCGACGACCTCGAAGAACTCCCACCGACAGACGCCATCCGGTCGGCTGTCGACGACATCGGTGGCACGGAGACGGCACTCGCCCGATACCGGGTCGGCCATGCCCACTACATCGAGGGGCGCCGTGTGTTCACGAGCGCCATGCGGGCGTTCGAACAGGACGAGTGGATGCTGGCCCAGTCCGATTTCAACCGCGCCTACGACGAACTGGACGAGGCGACCGAGCACTTCAACAGCGCCGTCCGCTTCGGCGAAGACGACCTCGACGGCGAGTATTACCAGCTCGCCGAAGAGAAGGGTGAGCTGCTTTCGCAGGCTGCCGAGTGGCTCACGGAGGCTGCGAGTGCCTACGCGAGTGGCGAAGGGGCCGAGGGGGAGGCCCTCCGGGCCGACGCCGAGCGGACGCTCGAAGACGCTCGCGAGGTCATCGAACCGATCGACCCGGACGAATTTCCGCCCGACGAAGCGCCGGCAGACCGGCGTGGCGAGGACACGGTGGAGACGGCGTCGCTCCTGCCGGAGGACGAGGAGGAAATCGACACGTCGCTGGAGATCGAGTTCGACGACACCGCGCCGGAGGCTGAAGACGTCGCCGCCGAAGTCGACGCACAGGATCTCCCACCCGACGAGCCCGACACCGCGGATGAGGCCGAGGAGGCAATCGATGACGCCGAACTGGAGGAGATTACAGCCGAACTCGAAGAGCAGACTGAGGCCGTCCAGGCTGAGTTGGGAGCCGAAGACGCAGACGAGACGGCGACGAGCACGGGCGACGTCGACGAGGAGGCGCTCGAGTTGGATCTGACCGACCCCACCGGTGGAGAGGGGCTGGACCCCCTCGAGGACGAAGATGAGGACGAGGCGGACGAACCAGAAGATGACGCGGA
>CAYLJD010000008.1:0-21779 GCA_964383875.1 uncultured Halobacteriales archaeon | reverse complement strand
GACGCGGACGAAGACGTGACGGACGAGTCGTGACCGGCGGGTTTCAATACGCGGTCGCCGTGAGCTGCACTATGACCGGGGCCGGCGAGAGCCACGGGCCGGCGGAATCGATCGCCCGGAGCTACTACCACGCGATCGACGCCGGCGACTACGAACGGTTGACGAGCCTTCTCAGCCCCGATTTCGTCCACGAGCGGCCCGACATGACACTCGACGGTCGCGATCGGTTCGTCGCGTTCATGCGCGATGAGCGCCCTCAGACTGACACCACCCATCCGATCGACGGTGTCTACCTGGCGGCCGACGACGACGGACCGGCCACCGAGGTGGTCGTCCGAGGACGCCTCCTCGGCGCCGACGGCGAACGCATCGTCGGGTTCATCGACGTCCACCGGATCGACGGGGCGACGATCGGGCACCTCACGACGTATTCTCACTAGGCGTCCTCAGGCTCGCCCGCGCCGACAGCGCTCTCCCCCACCGGGTCGTGGCCCTCGATGACCGACTGGCCGTCCAGGTACGGGCGGAGGGCCTCCGGAACCGTGACCGTCCCGTCGGGGTTCTGGTAGTACTCGAGGATCGCCACAAGTGTTCGCGGAATCGCCACGCCGGATCCGTTGAGTGTGTGCAGGTACGAGGCCGACTCGTGCCGTTCTGGTCGGTATCGCAGGCCGGCGCGTCGTGCCTGAAACGCTTCGAAATTCGAAACGCTCGAAACCTCCAACCACCGACCGCCGACAGTCGGCCCGTCCGGCATGTCGTCGGCCGGCGCCCACACCTCGATGTCGTACTTTTTGGCTTGGGCGAAGCCCATGTCGCCAGTGCACATCGTCAGCACCCGGTAGGGGAGCCCCAGCCCGTCGAGCACCGTCGTCGCCTCCTCAAGGAGGGCCTCCAGCCGGTCGTCGCTCTCCGCGGGCCTGACGAAGTTGACGAGTTCCACCTTGTTGAACTGGTGGACGCGCACGTAGCCTCGGGTCTCTGTCCCGTGTTCGCCAGCCTCCCGCCGGAAGTTCGGGGAATAGGCCACGTGCTTGAGGGGAAGATCGTCGTCGAGCAGGATTTCGTCCCGGTACATGTTCGTGACCGGGACCTCCGCGGTCGGGAGGAGCCAGAGGTCGTCGTCCGCCCACGCCGAGCCGGGCTCGGCGCCGACGCGGTAGGCGTCCTCGGCGAACTTGGGCAGTTGCCCGGTGCCGACCATCGACCGGGAGTTCACCGGAATCGGCGGAAACACGTCGACGTAGCCCTGGTCGCGGTGGACGTCCAGCATGTACTGGATCAGGGCGTACTCGAGGCGGGCGCCGTCGCCTTTCAGGAACTGGAAGCCACCGCCGGTGACCTTGGCCCCTCGCTCGAAATCGAGGATCTCGAGGTCCTCGCCGAGCTCGTAGTGAGGGACAATAGTGTCAGGGAGGTCGCGGCGATCGTCGAACCCGCGCCGGAACCGTTCGACGTTGTCGCCCTCGTCCGCGCCGACCGGGACGCTCTCGTGGGGGACGTTGGGGAGGCGGAGTAACGCGTCCTCGAGGTCCGATTCGAGTTCGTCTGCGCGGGCTTCCACGTCGTCGAGTTCGTCCGCGAGTGCCTGGGACTGTTCGATGGCCGCCTCGGCCGCCTCGTCTTTGCCGGCTTGCTTGAGGTCACCGATGCGCGAGGAGATTTCGTTGCGCTCGTGGCGCAGGTCGTCGCCACGGGCCTTCAGTTCGCGCCATTCGGCGTCGATCTCGAGTACTCGATCCAGGTCGACGCCCTCGACACCCTTCGTCTGGATGGCGTCGCGTACCTCGTCCGGGTGCTCGCGGACGTACTGCCGGCCCAGCATGGCGTTCGGTTTGCCGGGGGCAGAAAAAACCGTGTCGCTCCGGCCGGGCTTCGTGGAGGACCGTGTACGCGCCGACTGCGAGCACCCTCGTCCGCCCGATCCGACCCCGAACTACTTTTGCGCCTGGCAGGCGGCGATCCACCATGGCACGGGGCGACATCTACCAGGCCAGTGCGGGCGACACCGAGGACATTTTCTACGTGGACACGGGGATGTACGAGACCCCTGAGTACGGCGCCGTCTACCTGATCAACAGTGACCGGCCCGCCCTCGTCGAAACTGGCATCGGGATGCATTCCGAGACAGTTCTCGACGGCATGGCGGACGTGGGGATCGCCCCGGCTGACCTGGCCGTCATCGCGCCGACACACGTCCACCTCGATCACGCCGGCGGCGCTGGCGTGCTGGCCGAAGCGTGTCCGAACGCCGACGTGTACGTCCCGGAGCGAGGGGCTCGCCACCTCGTCGACCCCGAGCGGCTCTGGGCGGGGACGAAGGCGGCTGTCGGGGATCAAATCACACACTACGCCGAGCCGACACCCGTTCCAGCCGTTCGGGTCGTCGAGCTGGCTGACGGCGACGAGATCGA
Source organism: uncultured Halobacteriales archaeon (assembly GCA_964383875.1). Classification (GTDB taxonomy): domain Archaea; phylum Halobacteriota; class Halobacteria; order Halobacteriales; family Haloarculaceae; genus CAYLJD01. The sequence goes on along the minus strand of CAYLJD010000008.1, from coordinate 19,365 downwards.
CCTCGGGGACCGCGTCTTGCACGTCCACGACGCGCCCGGCCACGCGCCCCACCAGGCGGTGTTTCACGATCCAGCCGCCGATGGCGTCTTTACGGCCGACGCGGCGGGGATCATCGCCCCCGGTCTCGATCATCCCCACCCGACGACACCGCCACCGGACTTCGACCTCGAACAGAGTCTCGCCGACATCGAAATGCTCCAGGACCTCGACCCGGCGGCACTCTATTACAGCCACTTTGGCGATGTTCCAGCCGCCGATCACCTGGACACTTTCGCGATGGTTCTCGAAACCTGGGTCCGGGACATCGCCGACAAGCGGGCCACGCTCGACACCGACGAGGCCGTCGTCGACCACTTCGTCCAGCAGACGGAACTCGGGGCCGCCTGGGGGGACGAACGAGCCCACTCTGCGGTTGCGATGGACGTCCGTGGCGTCCTCGGCTATCTCGACAACCGGGACGAGTAACGCCGCCGAGTGAGTGAGCTTATGCCACGAGCGGCCGTGCGCCCGGGTAGATGGAGGGACCTGGATGGCCGCCGAGGACCTGATTCTGCTGGTCGCGGGCATCATCGCGCTGGGGGTCCTCGCCCAGGTGCTCGCCAACCGAATTCTGGTCCCGAGCATCATCTTCTACATCCTCGCGGGCATCGCCATCGGCCCAGAGGGGCTCGGGTTCGTCACGCTCGAGACCTTCGGCGACGCACTACCGGCTATCGTCGGGCTCGCCGTCGCAATCATCGTCTTCGAGGGGGCGTTCCACCTGAAGATCGACCGGCTTCGCGAAGCGCCCGCCGCAACACTCCGACTCGTCACGGTCGGCGCCGTCATTGCCCTGGTCGGTACCTCGCTCGTCGTCCGGTTCGCGCTCGGAACGACCTGGGCGGTCGCGTTCCTGATCGGCGCGCTCCTGATTGCCACTGGCCCAACGGTCATCACACCGATCCTCCAGGTGGTGCCCGTCCGCGACCGGGTGGCGGCCGCCCTCGAGACCGAAGGGATCGTCAACGACGTGACGGCCGCCATCCTCGCGGTCGTCGTCTTCCAGGTCGTCAACCCCGAGAGTACGACCACCGGTGGACTGCTGGCGGATTTCACCGCCCGGCTCGGCACTGGCGTCCTCGTCGGGATCGTCGTGGCCGCAGTCGTCTACTACCTCCTCCGGTACGTCGACCTGTCGCCGGGCCGGGCGCCACAGAACGCGCGGCTCCTCGTGCTGGCCGGCGCGCTGGTCGCGTTCGCGGTCGCAAACGTCCAGCAAGGCGAGGCCGGGGTTGCGGCCGTGGCCACGGCGGGAGTGTTGCTCGGCAACGCCGACGTGCCCTACGAGGAGGACATCGAGTCCTTCAAGGGCGACATCACGCTCCTCGTGCTTTCGTTCGTCTTCATCGCGCTGGCGGCACTGCTGGATCTGGAGGGAGTGCTCGCGCTGGGCTGGGGTGGCGTACTCGTCGTCGTGGCCGTCGCGCTGATCATCCGACCCCTGCTCGTGTTCATCGCGACGATCGGCGACCGGTTCACGGTCCAGGAACGGGTGTTCATGAGTGCGGTCGGCCCACGGGGAATTATCCCAGCCTCCGTCGCCACCCTGTTCGCGGTCGACCTGCAAAACCAGGCCGCAACTGCCCAGCCAGCAGTGGCTGCCCAACTCGCCGGGCAGGCGGACGTCCTCGTCGGAACGGTTTTTCTCGTCATCATGGCGACGGTCATGTTCCAGGGCGGACTCGCCCGCTACGTCGCTGAATACCTCGAAGTGATCCCAATGCGAATCATCGTCGTCGGCGGCGGGAAGGTGGGCCGCGCGCTCGCCGACCGCCTCGCCGACCGGGGAGAGAACGTCGTCATCGTCGAAGCTGATGAAGACGCGGTAGAGCGCGCTCGCAACCAAGGCTACACCGTCGAGTGGGGTGACGGCACCGACACCGACGTGCTGCGCTCGGCCGGGGCCGAGAACGCCAAGATCGTCGTGGCCGCCACCGGCGACGACGACGTCAACTTGCTCGTCGCCCAACTCGCGAGTTCGAAGTTCGACCCGGACCAGGTCATCGCACGGGCGAACAACCCCGACAACGTCGACGCCTTCGAAGACCTCGGCGTCAGCACGATCAGTTCCCCAATGGCCACTGCCTGGGCACTCGACAACCGGATCGAGCGACCGGCACTCGCCGACTGGATGACCGACGTCGGCCGCGTCGGTGACGTGCAAGAAGTCGAGGTCACCGGCGGTGAATTCGTCGGCAAGACGATTCGCGAAATCGGACCGCTGCTCCCGGATTCGTGTCTCATCGCTCTCGTCAACCGCGACGACGAAGTGTCGGTCCCGAGTGCCGATTTCGTCGTCGAACGCGGTGACACGATCACGCTCCTGGGCAGCCGCGAGGCCGTCCGCGAGGGGATGGAGCAGTGTACGTAGGACGAGGCGAACGCCCCAAGTCGTGCGGCGGCCGAACGGTGTCGACCCGTAATTCGAACGTTTAAGAGTGAGGCCGCGTTCTGTCGGCGCATGTCCGGACCGACCGTAGATCTGCTCATTTCGGCGGACGGGGGCATCGACGCGCTGGCGGACCAGGCCCAATACGCGGAGGAGCTCGGGTACGAGTACGCCTCGCTCGGTGAGACGACCGGATGGAATATCGTTCCCGTGCTGAGCGCGATCGCCGAACGGACGGAGACGATCGGGCTCGGCGACGACGTGATCTCGCCGTATTCGCGAGCGCCGACGCTCATCGGCCAGACGGCACTCACCCTCCACGAGATTTCCGACGGCCGGTTTCGGCTGGGCCTCGGGACGAGCTCGCCCGCCCTGGCCGAGCACTGGCACGGAGCCGACTTCGATCGGCCCCTCAGACGGCTTCGCGAGACGATCGATATCGTCCGGGAAGTCTACTCCGGCGATCGAGTCACGTACGACGGCGAGATCTTCCAGCTTGGCGGTCTGTCGTACGAGGCTGCATTGCCGGAGACACCACCGGCGATCGACGTCTCGGCGCTCGGACCCACGACCGTGGAACTCGCTGGCCGGTTCGCCGACGGGTGGATCCCCCAGCTGTTCACGCCCGAGGCGCTGCGCGAGCGCATGGACGATCTCCGGCGCGGTGCCGAGCTCGGCGACCGCGACGCCGGGTCGCTTCGCGTCAGTCCGATCGTCCGCTGCTGTGCGAGCGAGGACCGCGACACTGCGCGAGACCTCGCCCGATCGCACGTCGCGTTCATGGTCGGTGCCTACGGTCCGTATTACGGCAACTCCGTGGCCCGCCAAGGCTACCCCGACGTCATCGAGGAAATCCGCGGTCACTGGGAGGAGAACCGCGACACCGAAGCCATGGCCGAAGCACTCCCGGCGGACCTGCTCGATTCGCTGGCGGCTGCCGGGACCCCGGATGAAGTCCGCGAATGGGTCGAGGACTACGCAGCCATCGACGGCGTCGACGCGGTTCGCGTCGGGTTCATCCGGGGCATGGATGCCGACCTGAAGCGGACGACGATGAGAGCAATCGCCGAGTAGCGACGAGTCCCCGGCACCTGGGTCGATGTGCCTCCACGTCCCCCCGTCTCACGGAGCCACGCGGGCAAACACGCCACTCGGCGTGGGCAACACGGGACGTGTCAGTCGGTCGCCGGCGCCGCGGAGACGTCCGAACCGGACGCGGACACGTCCGGAACCGGGGATCTCGTCTCCTCGACCTGGGTGTAGACAAGGACGAAGGCGACGAGCGCCAAGCCGGCGCCGAACGCGAAGGGCACGGCGAATCCGAATTGGACGAGTGAGCCGGCAGCTAACGGTCCGATGGCGGTCCCCAGGCCGAAACTCATCGTGAGTACCGAGAGCTGGCTTCCGGACTCGCGATCCCTGACGAGATCACCCGCGAGGGCGAACCCCGGGGCAAACACCAGCGCACCGGCGATGCCCTGCCCGATCCGCGTGGCCAGCATGCCGACCGACGTCGTCACGAACCCCTGTGCGAGGGTCGCCGGCACGAGGATGGCGAGCCCCGCCAGCAGGAACGGCCGTCTGCCCCAGCGGTCGCTCGCCCGCCCGACCGGAATTTGGAGGACGACCTGCGAGAGCACAAATGCCCCGAACTGGACGCCGAACCACGTCGTCGCCTGCCCGAGCCGCGCGTTGATAATCGGCTCGAGCGCCGCGATGAGCCCGATCGCGACCGCCATGAACAATCCTGCGACGCCGAGCGTGAAGATCGGGTCGAATGTCGCGCCGTCTTCGCTCGCCAGGACGTCGATCGAGAGATCCCCGCCGGCGGCCGCCTCGGTCCGTTCCGGGTCGGACACGAACAGCGTGACCAAGACGTAACTGAGCGAGACGGTCAGGGCCGCCGCATAGAAGGCCGCGTCGAACCCACTCAACGTGACGTCGAACCCGAGCGCCACAAGCGTGTACGGACCGGCGTCGACGATCAGGCCCGCAGCAATTGGCCCCAGCCCGACCCCGAGGAGGCGAAACGTGTTGAACAGGCCCATGTTGCCGGCCCGCGAGTCGTCCGTCGAAAACTCGTTGACCAGGGCGATCGTACTGGGAATCGTGAACGCGACGCCGACGCCCTGGAGAGCGCGGACGGCCAGCAGTGAGACGTAGTCGCCCACGAGGGCGTACGCGAGGTTGGCGACCGTCAGAATGGCCAGGCCGACGAGGACGTACAGCTTGCGCTTCCCCGTCCGGTCGGAGAGGCGACCAGTGAAGGGTTGGCCCACACTGTTGAGAAACCCGTACAGCGAGAGGATCAGCCCGGTGAGAAAGGCCTCCGAGAGGCCGAACGCACTCCCCGAAAGGGTGCCGCTGGCGATGAGCAACGGGAGCACGACGATCAGAAACGAGTTGCCGACGGCATCGGCAAACCGGGCCAGCGCGAGCGCGAGGACGCGGCGGTCGGCGCCGCCGATCATGGCTGGCCCTCGCCCGGGGTCGCTCCGATCCAGGTCCTGGGTGCTCCGGCCCCGGGTCCGTCACAACCGTCCCGCCGTGACGTGACGGGTCCGAGACCGATCCGATTCCACGTGACCACCGAATTCGGATGGTCGAACTGTTCGATCATCGGTACCGAACGGCTGTACCCGGTCGTCCGTTGGCGTGGCTCCGGACATGCTGGATGGGTTTATTGTCCCGCCCCCCTGGCGGGTCCGCCTGGAGATGACGACATGGGCCGTGCGTACCCACGGCCACCAACAAGCGCAAGAAGGTGAAGACCGATCAGCACGAGCGGTGGAACGACCCCCACCCCGCCGAGGAGAATGGGCACGTACACCAGCGGCAGCCCGACAGCGCTCCAGAACGCGATGGTCACCACGTATCGGCGAATCCGCTCACCGTGTGGCGCTGACTGCGTGCCGTCCTCGTCCCTGGTTGTCGCGTATCGCGTGAGAGCTGGCATGGATGCGCTGGCACCCCGAGGGCGACCGTCGGTTCCTGTCCCGGTGCTCGGAGTGGACACCCGATCGGCATTTCACCCAGTCTACCGGGCCCATTCAAGCGCGGGTCGGTACCCGATGACGAGACACAACACGAGGCGTGGCGACGTAGCGACCCGCCACGGTGTCAGGGGCCCGCTCCATCGTCGATGATCTGCCTGACCTTCTCCATGGGCAGGTTTCGACCCGTGATCGGGACGACGACCGTCTGCCCGGCGATATCGGATCGCAATTCCTCGAGAATGGCGATCGGCGGCGCTGAGGCGCCCTCCATGAGGATCCGCTCCTCGACGAACAGTTTCCGGACCGATTCGATGATGTCGGCCTCACTGACAGTGTACATCGCGTCCAGGCCGTCCTGCAGGACAGCCATCGGCACCGCGAACGGGACGCGTGCGGCAATCCCCTCGGCGAAGGTATCCGCCCTGCCGCCGGGCGTCAGATCGCCTGACTCCCACGCCCGAAAGACGGCATTGGCCCGCTCGGATTGGACCCCCACGACGCGCGCGTCGGTCACGGTCCCGACGGACAGGCAATAGCCCGCGGCGACGCTGCCAGCCCCGACCGGACACAGTACGAGGTCGACGGCGGGCTGGTCCTCGGCGATTTCGATCCCGCCGGTCCCGGCGCCGGCGATCACGCGGCGCTCGTTGCCAGGGTGGACATACCGGGAGCCGTCCTCGATCGCCCGGGACTCGGCCCATTCACGGGACTCGTCGTAGTCGTCGCCGACCACCTCGACCTCGGCGCCGAGCTGCTCCATGCCGGCAATCTGATTGGTGCCCGTCCCCTCCGGAACGGCGACGAGTGCGTCTGTGTCAAACCAGCGAGCGGCGCGAGCGATCGCCCGCCCGAAATTCCCGGTGCTGGCAGTGACGACGCCGCGGTCGCGAAACTCCGGCGCGAGTCCCGAGAGCAACGCTGTCGCCCCACGGATCTTGAATGAGCCCGTCGGCAGGGTGTCCTCGCGCTTGAGATAGACCTCGGCGTCGTAGGCGGTAGAGAGCCACTCGCTGCGCACCAGTGGGGAGTGCGGCACGTAGTCGCGAATGTGCGCTTGAGCGCGGTAGACCTCGGCTGTCGACGGCGGCGTGAGATCGTGATACTCGAGGACCGTGGACGCGTCCGGGGACTCGACCGGCGAGTATTCCGGAGGGGGCATTGGAATCCTGCAGGCACGCACGCGTGGTAAAACTACCTCACTGTCCGTCGCCACGCCGGGAACGACACCCATTGGGCGTCGAGCAACGGTCGGTTTGCGCGTCCCGCCGGCTGAAAGGCTCGCCCAGCGCGACCGAGCACGGCGTGGAGGCCCCAACCGGACTGGAGGCCGTCACGCCCCGTTGGTTTCATCACTCCCGCCGTCTGACGGGCTTCGAGGCACTTATGCCCGCGGCTACTCAATCTCTGTGGGAATGACCGACCCCGAACTGGCAGTCGTGGAGTTCGTGTTGACGACCCAGATCTACAACGAGGACGAGCGGTTCGAGCCAGACGACCTCCCTCCATCGTTCCGGGCGCCGTTCTGGGCCGACGGCCAGATCGATCGTCCGCTGAAACCGATGAGTGAGGCCGCCCAGGAAGCCACGGGGGTCGAACGGCCCTGGGACGCGATCTCCGGGTTGATGTTCACCGATCGAGACGAGTTCGCCGGCGGCCTCGAGTTCACGGACCGTGAGATGGCGGAATCGTGGTACGCCGACCGGACAAACCCGGACAGACTTCTCCGGAACCCGATCCTCGCGGACTACTTCGCCGACGATTACGAAGACGTCTCCAGAACGACTGCACGAGCGCAGACGCGCCCTGCTCGGACTGACCGCGGTTTCATCGACGCCCTGTTGAAAGAGTACTTCGCCGACGAGGAAGAGGAGGAGATGCTGGATCTCGTGGACATCCGGGCTCCCGAGGAGGTCCAGGTCCGCCTCGAGGACATCGTCCTCACGGCCGAGCAGGAGGGCGAAGTCCAGAAGATCGTCAAGGCGATCGAACACCGCCAGTACCTCGCAGACATCGGCCTGCGTGAGATCGGCAAGCTGCTGTTCGTCGGACCACCAGGCACGGGCAAAACGTCCGTTGCACGGGCGCTCGCGGGCAAGCTGGACCTCCCCGTCGTCGAGGTGAAGCTCTCGATGATCACCTCACAGTACCTCGGCGAGACGGCAAAGAACGTCGAGAAGACCTTCGAGGTGGCAAAACGCCTCGCACCGTGCATCCTGTTCATCGACGAATTCGACTTCGTCGCCAAGACCCGCTCCAGCGACGAGCACGCGGCCATCAAGCGGGCGGTCAACACCCTCCTGAAGAGCATCGACGAAGTCAGCCTGATCCAGGACGAAGTCCTGCTCATCGGCGCGACGAACCACCCCGACCAGCTCGACGCCGCTGCGTGGCGGCGGTTCGACGAGATCGTGAACTTCCCGAAGCCCGACCGCCAGATGCGGGCGGACATCCTCCGGATCGTAACACGCGAGATGGACATCGCCGACTTCGATCCCGAGGCGATGGCCGAGCGCACCGAAGGGCTCACGGGCGCCGACCTGCGGCTGGTGCTTCGGGAGGCTGTGCTCGATGCCCTCACGGAGGAACGGATGACGCTGACGCAGGCCGACCTTCTCGACGCGGTCGAGGACTTCGCCGAACGCGACACGCTGAAGAACCTCGACATGATCGACGGGGACCACGACGCACTGGTGGCCGGCGGCGAGCCGAGCGGAATGAGTGGCGACGGAGAGGCCGCCTCGGACGGGGGCCAGGAGCACGCCGAACACGACCACTAGCCACATCGGTCTGACCCGCGACTTTTTCACCGACGGCGTCCACGCTCGGGACAGATGGAGGTCACCCTGCTGGGGACGGGCGACACGACCGGAACCCCGACCGTCGGGTGTGACTGTGACACCTGCGAGCGGGCCCGACATCCAGACGAGGCCCTCCGGGATCGGCTTCGCGAGCGGGGCGCGACGATCACCAGCGATGGGGGGATCGAGCGGTCGCGGTTTTCGGTCCACGTCGGCAACCCGCGGACGGACGAGGCGCTCCTCGTGGACTTCAGCCCCGACTTCCGCCAGCAATTCCTCCGGGAGGACCTCCCGCCGCCGGACGCCGGCGTCATCACGCACATCCACTTCGACCACCTGGACGGCCTGGGCAACTGCTACCGGATCACCGACCACCTGGACGTCCACGCCGCAGACGAGACGGACCCGGAAACCGGCGAGAGCGTCGCCGACACAATCGCCAGTGACTACGACTACCTGGACCGACTGAGCGTCCATCCCCAATCCCCCTTCGAGCCGTTCGAGGTCTGTGGCCTCGAGGTGACTCTCGTCCCCGTCGAACACCCGCCACTGCTGTGTTACGGGCTGGTCGTCGTCGATCCGGAGACCGGCGCGAAGCTCTCGGTGACCGGGGACACCCACTTCGGAATCCCCCAGGACTCCCGGTCACGCCTCGCCGGAGCCGACCTCCTGCTGGCCGACGCGATCGTCCCCGCTGCCCTCTGCGAGTACCACCCCCTCGGCGGGGACCATTTCAACGCGGATGGCGTTTCCCGAACCTTCGGTGGCAAACATATGACCCTCGAGGGTGCCCTCGACCTGGCCGAGGAACTGGACGCGGCCGAGACACGCCTGGTCCACGCGGCCCACTACTACCCGGTCGAGGAGGCCTTCGCGGACCCACTGGCCGTCGACGGCGAGTTCTACGAGCTGTAGGCGCCGGTTCGAGGGCCGTCAGTCGTCCACGGAGGCATCGCCGACTTCCGGGCCCACGTGGGGACGGTCGGTCAGGTCGCCCTCGCGCAACGTGGTCCGGCTGAACACGACGTAGGCGAGGGCGGCCGCGATGACGTTCGAGATGGGGAACGAGATCCAGATGCCCGTGGCGCTGGGTTCGGAGAGGAAGCCGTAGCCGGGGGGCGCAAGGCCGCGGGAGGCGATCCAGGCGACGGGGAAGCGAATCACGGCGAGCATCGTGATCGAGATCGCCGCTGCCGTGAGTGTCTTTCCGGCACCGCGAAAGCCGCCGCTGTAGGCCCGGGTGATGCCGATGAACCCGAACGTTGGCGCCACAATGCGGAGGAAGGTGGCGCCTTCGCTGACGACCTCGGGATCGTCAGTGAACACGTCCATGATCGCCGGGGCGATGAAGAAGATCAACACCCCCATCACGACGAGGATTCCGAACGTGACTTTCGCGGCAAAGTGGTTGGTGGCCGCCGCCCGTTCGGGCTTGCCGGCACCGATGTTCTGGCCGGTCATGGTCTCGACGCTCCGGTCGACGGCGATGGCCGGCATGAAGATCAGCGAGAAGACGCGAATGCCGACGCCGAATGCGGCTTCGACGGCCACCGGAAACGCCGCGACGACGAACAGGAGGGCGTTGATCGAAATGGCCCGCCCCGCCATCTCCACGGAGGCCGGTGCCCCGAGCCGGACCAGCCGGGGAAAGTACCCGAAATTCGGTACCATCTGCCGAAGGCGAATGCGGACGCCGCGCGTCCCGGCGAACATGATTCCCAGTCCGACGACCATCGCCAGGCCCCTGGAGAAGACGGTCGCCAATGCTGCCCCCTCGACGCCCATCGCCGGGAACGGCCCCCAGCCGAAGATGAGCAGCGGGTCGAGGACGACGTTCAGGACGACAGTCCCGAACATGACGAGCATCGGCGTCACCGTGTCGCCGGATCCGCGCATGAGCGCCATGAAGACGAAAAAGCCGAACATGAACGGGAGACCGAGCGAGATGATCTCCATGTAGCCCGTGGCCGGGGGAAGCACCTCGCCGGTGGCGCCGATGAAGGACAGAAAATCTGCGACGTACAGGTAGCCGACCAGGCCGAGCAGGGCGGAAGCCAAGAAGGCAAACGTCACCGTCTGTGAGGCGGCATACGTCGCCTCCGACGTCTCGTCGGCCCCGGTGTGTTGGGCCACCAGCACACTTCCGGCCACCGACAGGCCGGAGCCCAACGAGATCAACAGGAAGATCATCGGGAAGGCAAACGTGATCGCGGCGAGTGCCACCGGGCTCAGCTGCCCCAGCCAGAACGTATCCGCTAGGTTGTAGGTCACCTGGAGCATGTTGGTGATGACCAGCGGGAGTGAGAGGTAGAACAACGGCCAGCCGATCCCACCCTCCGTCAGCTCCAGCTCGTCGGGCCCCTTGAACAGTGCCTGAGCCCAGCGCCGGCGTGTCATTGCTCGGCGACCTCCTCGTCGACAACGAGGGACGACTCGACGTGGCGGCGGAGCAGCCGCCGCGTCTCGGACGGAGACTGGCCGAGGGACACCTGGCGGAGCTGATGCCCCGCCAGCGTGGTCGCGACGAAGCCGGCGGTTTCCGCCGGCTCGATGTCGGCATCGAAGACGCCGCTCTCGACGCCCGCAGCGAGAATGTCTTCGATGAGCGAGCGGAACCGGGCGTCGGATTCGGCGAGGCGTTCGCGATACGCAGGCACATACGGCGCCTGTGCCCTGAACTCGAGCAGGGCGGTCTGGATGTCACGGAGGCCGTCGGCGTCAGGGGGTGAGAGGGCGGCGTCCAGGACGGCCCCGAGGCGGGCCGCGGGATGGTCCGTCGAGTCGTCGGCGGCCTCGACGCGCTCGAAGAACCGCTCGAAGATGAACTCCTGGAAGGCCTCGAGGAGGGCCTGTTTGCTGTCGTAGTGGTAGTGGAGGGCGGCCTTGCTCTTGTCGGACTCGTCGGCGATGTCCTGCATCGTGAGGTCCGCGTAGCCGTGCTCGCAGAGGGCACGGTAGGTGGCCACCATGATCTCCTCGGTGGTGTCAGGAGACATCCGCCTACTCCAAACTGACTGACTGGTCAGTCAAAAATGTTTCCACCCGTGCCCGTGGCAGCTGGCGTCTCGATCGAATTACCCGCTGACGTCCTCGCGGGCGGCCTCGAGTGCGTCCCGGAATTCGGTCGCCGTCTCGTAGCGGTCGAACTTGTTCGTCGCGGTGGCCGTCTGTATCACATCATCCACGGATTCGGGAAGCCCCGGTTCGACGCGCGACGGGGCAGGAATCGGGTCGTCGGCCGTCACGCGGTCGGCGATCGCCGCCGCGGTTCCCGCGACGGGGGCAACCCCCGTAAGCAGTCGGAAGCAGACGGCGCCCAAGCCGTAGATGTCAGTTGCCCGATCGACGATCCCCCGATCCGATCCGAAGTACTCCGGCGCGGCATATCGGGGATCGAAGACAGCCGACGGATCCTCGAAGCGCCGGTAGACATCGACCAGTCCGACGTTGTGGAACGCGGGGCGACCGCGATCCGCCGTCCCCGGCGTGAAGACGACCGTGCCGGGTTCGATCCCGGCGTGGACGATGCCCCGCCCGTGCAGGGCTGCCAGTGTGTCGGCGAGGTCGACCGCCTGCTGAAGCGCCGCTGCAGCACTATCGGGATCGTGCCCGCCGATCGACGAGCCCGCGGCGGCCGTGGCGAGCCAGGGCTGGTCGGCTGTACCGAACTCGATCACCGACACGACACCGTCGATGTCGCTCACGGTTGCCCACCGCTCGAACTGATTTCGGAGGGTGGCCGTGTATCCAGACGTGTCACCGTCGGGGACCCGGCAGGCCCGCACGTCGACGAATCCAGCGGCCGTCGTGACCCGGCGCTCGGTCCCGTACCGGCGTTCGACGGCCGGACCAACCGTCCGCAGATCTTCGAGCGTCTCGGCAGCCCGGAGTGCCGCCGTCACTGGGCAGGTCTCGTCGAGCCGTGGCGGTTTGCGAGAGCCGCCGCGAGGACGGCCATCTTCGGCACCCAGATCCGGTCTGGTGAGTCCTCGACCGCGTGCCGGCGGGACCGGTGGGTCGTCGTCGTGGTGTCGGGCTGGCGGCGTCGTTGCATCGCGCAGGCCGGCGAAAAACGACGCCACCGGCTCGGGTTCCTCGTCCGGCGGGTCGCCATCGGACGCCTCGCTGCTCATGGCGGGACCTCCGGAACGCCACCCTATGAAGACACGTCAGACAGAGAGCAGACGCCCGTCGGCCGACGCGTGTCTGCGTCCCGCTACGCGAGGTCGAGCGTGAACTGCTCGTGTTCCTTGGCGGCGTTGAGGACCACGCTCGTGTTGGATTCTTTGATGGCCGGGTCGTTCAACAGCTCCTTGATGGCGTCGTTCATGTCGTCGGTGTCGACGAACTTGCCGACGGCCACGATGTCGTGGTCACCGGTCACCTCGTAGACGCTGACCATCTGCTTGTGCTCGGCAAGGGATTCCGTGACGTCGACGAGTTCGCTCCCTTCGACCTTCAGCTGGAGAATCGCCGTCACGTCGTAGCCGAGGCGGTCGTAGTCGACCTTCGGCGTGTACCCGCGGATGATCCCCTGCTCCTCGAGGTCGGAGAGGTGGTTCGACACGGTCGTCACCGAGACGTCGAGATCCTCTGCGAGGCTCCGGAGGCTGGCCCGGCCGTCCCCGAGGAGCGCATTCACCAACTTTCGGTCGAGATTTTCGTACGTCATCGGGTGGGACAACGGGACCCCCACATTAGAATTTTACGAATATTCAATTTATGAGTGAGATGGCAAGGTTTGCGGACAATAGGAGGCTTTTAGTGGCGGCAGTTCCCCATCTGAGGTGTTGAAAGATGACAAGCGATAATTCGCAAGCGGACGTATCGGACGTCCTCGATCGGATCGAGGACGAGGCGGTCGACTTCCTGCGGCTGCAGTTCACGGACATTCTGGGGACCGTCAAGAACGTCTCGATCCCCTCCGAACAGGCGGCGAAGGCCTTCGAGGAGGGGATCTACTTCGACGGATCCTCGATCGATGGTTTCGTCCGGATCCAGGAGTCGGACATGCGCCTGGAGCCGGACCCGTCGACGTTTGCTGTGCTCCCGTGGCGGGATTCCGAGGAGGTGCGGACCGCACGGATGATCGCCGACGTCCACGACACGACCACGGACGCGCCCTTCTCAGGTGACCCGCGCCGTGTCCTGAAGAACGCGATTCAACGCGCCAGCGACCTCGGCTATACGGTCAATGCCGGCCCGGAGCCCGAGTTCTTCCTCTTCCGCGAAGACGAGGAGGGCGGCGCCACGACCGAGTTCGCCGACACGGGCGGCTACTTCGACCTGGCGCCGAAAGACCTCGCCCAGGACATCCGCGGTGACATCATCTACGGGCTCCAGCAGATGGGTTTCGAGGTCGAGGCCAGCCACCACGAAGTGGCAGAAAGCCAGCACGAGATCGACTTCAAGTACGACGACATCCTCACGACGGCGGACAACGTCGCGACCTTCCGGGCGGTCGTCCGGGCGATTGCCGCCCAGCACGACCTCCACGCGACATTCATGCCCAAGCCGATCCCGCACATCAACGGCTCCGGAATGCACACACACCTCTCGCTGTTCACCGAGGACGGCGAGAACGCGTTCCACGACGGTGACGACGAGTTCGACTTGAGCGAGACGGCCAAGCAGTTCCTGGCCGGCGTCCTCGAGCACGCACCCGCAATCACGGCCGTCGCCAACCCCACTGTCAACTCCTACAAACGGCTCATCCCCGGCTACGAGGCGCCGGTCTACGTCGCCTGGAGTGACGTCAATCGCTCGGCGCTGGTCCGCAAGCCGGCGGCCCGCGTCCCCGCGGCGAGCCGCATCGAACTCCGCTCGCCAGATCCCTCGTGCAACCCCTACCTCGCCTTCGCGGCGATGATCCACGCGGGTCTCGACGGCATCGAGCGCGGCCTCGAGTGCCCGGATCCGGTCCGGGAGAACATCTACGAGTTCGACGAGGCAAAACGCGAGGAGTACGGCATCGAGACGCTCCCGGAGAACCTCGGCCAGGCCATCGACGCACTCGAAGCAGACGACGTCGTCATGGACGCCCTCGGGCCCCACACGGCCGAGAAGTTCGCCGAGGCAAAGCGCCGGGAGTACCAGGAGTACCTCGTCGACGTCTCCGAGTGGGAGCTCGACCGCTACCTGGAAACGTTCTGAGCAGGCTCACCGCTCACCGGAGATTCCGCAGGCGGTCGGTGAGGCGGCCGGGGAGGCCGAGTGCCGCCCCCGCGACACCGACAATCACCATCAGCACGTAGAGCCCCAGTGTCGAAAGCCAAATGACGAGCATCGCCAGAATCGCCCATCCGCCGGAGAGGAAGTAGAACCCCCCCAGTGTCATCACCGTCCCGTACAGCAACACGAGGTACGGCCCCCACCCGCGGGCGTGACCGCGGCGCTGTCGCCGACGGACATAGCCCCGCAGGTCGGCCTCCAGGTCTTCACGGGCCGTAGTTTTCGCCTCGAGATCAGCCGCCAGCGCGTCGAGCTCGCGACGCAGTTCGGCCACGTCCTCTGGACCCGCATCCCCACCGTCTGGAGGGTCCTCGCCATTCGTGTCGTCCCGCTCGCTCATTGGCCCGGCGTGGCCAATCTGTGGACCGGGCTCGTGTTGTAGCTGCCGGTCCAGCGTGCCAGCAGCCAGGACGGCGTTGAGGTGGGCGCCGAGGAGGACGAGCAGGCCGCCGGCGTAGAACCACGTCAAGGCAAGCAGGACGCCACCCACGACGCCGTAGAGCTGGTAGGGCGACGCGTACGTGGCGTAGAGCGAGAAGCCGGCGGCGAGCAGCGTCCAGCCCACCCCGGCAACAACGGCACCGGGGAGGGCCTCCCGCACGCCGATCGGATGATCGGGGAAGACGAGATAGAGTGGAAGGAAGACGAGTGGCAGGGTGATGGCAGCGATCACGGGGGCAGCTGGTGTCGGAAACGCACCGTCGACGAGTGTGAGCGCCGTCACGACGCCGGCGATCACCACGCCCGCGACGGCCATGGCCCCGAGGGCGAGGAGACCGTCACGGACCTGGTTTGCGAGCGAGTCGCGGGCGCTGGCCCCGTAGACGATCGAAAACGCCACGTCGAGGCCTCGAAACAGCCGGAGACCGCTCCAACCCAGGACAGCGAGACCCAAGAGAGTCGCGCCGCTCCGGCCGGCGCCGCTCGTGAGTGCATCGCTGACCAGCCCCGACGCCTGCGGAGTCAGGAGTCCGTCGACGCGTGCCAGGACAGCCGCGGCGAATGTCTCACCGCCAACGGCCGTGGCCGCGGCCACGCCGACGATGGCGAGCGGAATGGTCGAGACGAAGGCGTAGTACGCAATGGCCGCGGCGAGGAAGGTGAGCTGATCGGAGCGGGCGCCGGCGATCAGCGACCGTACCACACCGGGCGTCGAGTGCGATCCCGTCACGACTGCCAGTCCGCTCCAGGCACCCATATAGGCGACGCCCCTCGAAAGCCATTAGAGTCTCGCGGGCCAGATCTGCGACGTGAGTCCCCTGGCGCCGCGGACACAACGACTGACAGTCGTCCTGCTCGCTGCGAGTCTCGTGCTCGGACTCCCGGGGGTTGTCGGGGTCGGACCCTCGCTGGGTCTCGCGGTGATCCTGGCGGTCCTCGCCGGCGTCCTTCTGTCAGTGCGGAACCGACTCGTATCGAGCGGGCGGACGGCCGGGATCGATCTCGGCCGGTACGCCCAGGACCTCTGGGTCGGTCCAGCGATCGGCGTCGCGATCGTGCTGCTGTTGCCGGGGGCGACGCCGGGGGAACTCCAGGCCGTTGGCGGGGTCTGTGGACTGCTCGGGATGGCGAACTACTTCCTGCGCCCGGTGTACGCGTCCGCAATCGCCCTGGGGCGGTACGTTCAGCGGGCCATCTAACGGGCGTCACCCGGGATTAGCGGCCGTGGCCGAGCGGATCGCCTGGACGTCGGCCGTCGACTTGAACGTCGTTCCACCGAAGTGCGTTCGTGACGCCCGGTGCCCAGCGTCCCGAATCGCCTCCAGAAACGCGTCCATGGGACCCGCGGAGCGGCTCCAGCGCTTGCACAGCGTATGCTGGTCGTAGTGGGTCGGCTCGTCCAGCTCGGCCGCAAGGACAGCGAGAAGGTCCCGCGCCCGGTCGACGGCCCCGAAGACGCTCGAGAGCTGCTCCCGAACCTGATCGACGAACGCAGCCTCCTGGATCGCACCGAGCCAGATGGGGCCCGCCGTCTGTATCGACTCGCCGCAGTTCGGGCACCGATCGGGAGGATCCGCGATCAGGCCCCGGTCGGCATCGCGCCGAAGGCACGCCTGGCAGTGATAGACGTAGCCAAGTTCCGCGATGGCGTCGTTCGCGGGACTCGCCCCCCGCTCAAATTCGAGGTACGTCCGAACGTAGTGATCTGAGGCGTGGGTCATGATCGGCCAGGCCGCGACGTCATACCGGGCAGCGGTTCGAACGAGTGCCGAGAGCAGGACGCGGACTCCCATCTCGGCGTGGTACTCGGTGTTTCGCGGCACGGTCCCGTAGCGGCGAACCCCCGCGTCGAAGTGGGCGCCACAGAGTGGTGCCGTGTCGGTCGCCGTGACGCACAGCAGGTCTCTGGTGCCGCGGACGGCGGCGTCGACGAACGGGATCGGCGTCCCGAATGGATCCAAGTCGACCACGTCGTAGACCGACTCGTGGAGGAGGGCATTGACGTCCCGTCGGATGACGGTGCCCTCGAGCTCGTTCCGGGCCAAGTTTTGCTCACACAGTTCGGCGGCGTCGGGATCGGCGTCACAACAGGTGACCGTCCAGCCGTCCGCGGCTGCGCGGACGCCGCGGATGCCGGTCGCTGCCGTGGCGTCCAGATACGTCTCGGCTCTGGGTTCGCGCTCCCGGTAGGCACGCAACGCCGCCACTGTGAGGTCGCGGTTGAGCTCCTGGTCGGGGTTGAAAAACACATCGGCGCCCGTACCCTCGTCGGGTTGCTCGGGGGCCTCGATCTCGACGGTCCCCTCGTGGACGCGCATGACGCGAGTTCCGAGGCCCGGTGCGAAAAGCCATGCGCTCGGGGCCCCGCGGATCCGAGCAGGTGGCACGTCGGCGCACGGCTCGCAGCCGGTCGATATCGTGTGAGCGTCGCGACGGTTCCACCTGACGCCCTAGAATAGCGTTCCTGGGGGTTCCTCGTGGTTTGCGGTCGGTCCCCCGGGGCGGGAGGGAATACGTGCAGTCGACACATCCGGAAATTCACGCCAGATCGGGAACACTTATGCGCTCGTCAGGTGCGTGATTCGGCACATGCTCGGTCAATTGAACCTCACTCGGCTCCGGCGTGGCGTGTATTTGATCGCGATCGGGACAATCGTCACACTGGCAGGCCTGTCGATCGGTCCCGAATTCTTCCAGGGCGTTCGGCTGACACTGTATGGGCCACTCATTGGATTAGCCGGCGTAGGGTACGTTGGCGCCGCCGCTGTCCCGGTTTTCGTCACTGCGATCGGTGGGCAGGAGGCCACGTGGGACGACCTCTCGCTCCTCTGGCAGATGGCGATCAGTTTCGTGGTTGCGATCGGACTCTTCGTCCTGTATCTGATCGTGTTCTGGCTCCTCCCGTAGCGGCGTGCGAACGCATCCATCTCCAGACTGCTGCCATCCGCAGGGATCGAAGCGGTTCCACCTGTCGGGAGTCAGTATCGTTCTCTCGCGGAATATCGAGGCGATGCGGCCGACTGGTGGAATCTACCAGCGTTCGAAATCGACACAGACGACACCATCGTGCATTCGGTGGTGTTCTGAGGAGGACCGAGGCCGATCTCCGATCGAAATGGCGTCAGAATGGCGTGCACCGTCGAACGGACGGCGACGGTGTGTGTCCCGGTCCGTGGGCCCACGGCCACCGGTGTTGTTTTGCTACCGGGTCGCAAAGCGTCTACTGTGACAGCGGTCGACGACTGGGAGGCGGCTCTCGCGGCCGCCGGCGAACTCACCGCCGACGTCGTCGAGGACATCGTGGCCGTCCACGGGGACCGCGGCCGACGAGCCATCGAGGCCGTCGGCGAGGACCGCGTCAAGGCGTACCGTGACTTCACGGTCGTCGTCGGCCACGAAGACGAGTACGTCGTCGAGGACGACGGCTGCACCTGCAAGGACGCGGAATTCAACCTCGAATCCGGGGACCCCGAACAGCTCTGTTGGCACGCCATTGCCGTCCGAATCGCGCTCGCCATCGACGCCGTGGACGAACACGACATGTGGTACTCGGAGGTCAGGGAATTTCTCTGAGGTGGCTACCGGGGACGCCCGTCGCCGGCTGCACGGAGTTCCCGGTGTAGCGGCGCCCTGCAACCACGGCAGACATAAAAAGCCCGCACGTCGGCGACATCTAGCCAGATCTGACAGGGAGCAGTCGGCGGATCGACCGACCGGGACCGCATGATTTATATAGAATCACATTCAATCTTTCCCTGACTATGGCTCAGCAGATGGGCAACCAGCCCCTCATTGTACTTTCCGAGGAGTCCCAGCGGACCTCGGGCAAAGACGCACAGTCGATGAACATCACGGCCGGGAAGGCCGTGGCCGAGTCCGTCCGGACGACACTCGGCCCGAAAGGGATGGACAAGATGCTCGTCGACTCGACGGGCAGCGTCGTCGTGACCAACGACGGCGTGACCATCCTCGACGAGATGGACATCGAGCACCCGGCCGCGAACATGATCGTCGAGGTCGCCCAGACCCAGGAGGACGAGGTGGGCGACGGCACGACGACCGCGGTCGTCATCGCGGGCGAGCTGCTCTCGAAGGCCGAGGACCTCCTCGACCAGGACATCCACGCCACCATCCTGGCGCAGGGCTACCGTCAGGCTGCCGAAGAGGCCAAGGCCGTCCTTGAGGAGAACGCCATCGACGTCGACGAGAGTGACACCGAGCAGCTGGAGAGTGTGGCCTCGACGGCCATGACCGGCAAGGGTGCAGAGAGCGCCAAGGATCACCTGGCCACGCTCGTCGTCCAGGCTGTCCGATCCGTCGCTGACGACGACGGCATCGACACGGACAACGTGAAGGTCGAGACGGTCGTCGGCGGGTCCATCGACGAGTCCGAACTCATTGAGGGCGTGCTCGTGGACAAGGAGCGCGTCCACGACAACATGCCCCAGTTCAAGGAGGACGCCGACATCG
>CAYLJD010000007.1:0-48859 GCA_964383875.1 uncultured Halobacteriales archaeon | reverse complement strand
AAGCGCGTCCTTGGTAAGGACGAGAGCCCGGGTTCAAATCCCGGCCTAGGCTGTCGTTGGCCGCGCTGTCTGACAGGACTCTCGAAGCCTCACGGTGGAGAATAGCCTGGGAAGCAAGGGTGCGTATTCGTCTCGTTTGAATTGTCCCAACCAGTGTCCCGGTATTGGAGAACAATCAGACACTCAATAAGTTGAAACTATGTGTTTGCCTCACTCGTCCCTGAATGCTCTGGACGTATTGGTCAGCGGTGAGTGAAGTGGACGGTGACGACAACACATCTGCGGACATCCCACCCGTCACCGAATTGGCACGGGCTGACCGACAGCCACACACGGGAAATTGATCTCCGAGAACTCGTCTCGGGGATCCGCAACCTGGGCGAGATTCCCTCCACAGACGAGGACTACTGGCTGTCACTCTCGTAGACGTTCATGGGCTTGTCCCAGCTGACCAGCTGGTCCATCGCAAAGGCGTGCTCCGTGATGCCGTCCTCGATGACGATGACTTCCCCGCCGAAATCGAACGTCGCCGTTCCCTGCCGCACTTCGACCTTGTCGTCGGAGTCAGCCCACCTCGCGTGTACTTCGCCGTGATCGAGGGCGTCTTCCATGAGGCTGATGACGGTCGGATGCGCCTCAGCCACGTGTTCGTCGAACTCTCCCTCAATCCGGAGTTCACCAAGGGCTCGATCGACGACCATACACGGAATACTTGGCTCAGATCGATAGAAAGCGTTGTGTTGGGACTTCGGGAAGCTCTGCCGGACAGGTGACGGCCTCCGTGCAGACGGTCCAACGATGGCGGCGTCGATGCGGCGGCCACCGGGCGCGTTCTGGTGGGTGAATGATGGAACCGATTCACCAGCGGATATGGCCGGCTCGGTCTGTGGCCGTGGTTGACCACCTCGGTACGCAATCGCTGGTGAGCAGTGGTTCGATGGTGGTCTCCATCTTTGCTCGGACGAATTGAAGAACGGCGGGTGTCCGTCGACTCCTGCTGGATCACACGTGATCGTCCGGCAGCAACGCGTCAAACGGTCGATCGTCGAGCCACTGGCAGAGGTCGACGAGTTGCTCGCTTGCGGCCTCGAATAGCCGCCGGCCCTTTTCGGGCGTCGCGTCCGTCTGATCGCCGAACACGCCGTTGGCACTGATCTCCGTGTTGTCGTAGAACGTCCGTGCGCCGGCCACGAAGGCACCGTCCAGGTCCCCGAGGACGAGGGTGCCACCGTCTCGCGCATCGGCGAGTCTGTCGTCGCGAACCAGGTGTGGGTGGAGGTGTTGGATCATCGCGGTCTCCTTCGGCCCGCCGTGCGGGCCGTTGTGCGCGAAGAGCTCGTCCACGAGGTCGGGGATGCTCTCGTCCCACATCCACGGAATCGAGTAGCAGACGCCGTCGTCCCGCAGCCGGCGGCCGACCTCGTAGAGGTGCGCTTCGTTTCCTCCGTGGGCGTTCACGTGGACGACCCGGTCGATGCCGTGGTCGGCGAGACTGCGTGTTAGTGACTCGACGTAGTCCCGGAAGGCCGGCCCGTCGACCCACATCGTCCCGTGGTGCTGACGGTGGTGTGGACTCACACCGACGGTCACTGGCGGCGTGCAGAGGAAACCGGTCCGGTCGGCCGCCTCTCGAGCGAGTGCCTCCGCGATCAAGTGATCAGTGCCTTCGGGGAGGTGGGGGCCGTGTTGCTCGGTCGCGCCGATCGGGACGAGGGCGAGTGACCCCGCGTCGAAGTACTCGCGGAGGTCTGTCCAGGGGGAGTCTGCGAGGTACATTCGTGTTGACTACGCCGGCGGGGGCCCGAGGAGTTCGAGGTCGTAGCTCGGGGCGAGCGCTTCGACCGTCTCGATGTCTGGCTCTGCCGGTTCGGGGACGGTCCGGGCGTTTGCGGGCTCGCCGGCGTCGTGGAAGAAGCCCTCGAACCCGGCCGGCGTGCAGACGACGAGCGCTTTGGCCGGCTCGTCACTCGACACACGCAAGGCGTGTGGCTGGCCGCGCGGGAAGACGACCGTCTCGCCGGAACTGGCTGTGCGTGCCCCGTCCTCGGTGACGGCGGTGAACTCCCCGGCTATCACGTAGATGATCTCGTCTTCGCCACGGTGGCGGTGATACGGCGTCTGGTAACTGGGGTGGGCGTGGTGCTCGGTGATCGAGAATGCGCCGTCGGTCTCCTCGGCGGTGACCCGATCCATCACGAGCGAGTTGAGGACCCAGGTGGCACGCCCGTCGTCGCGGCTGCGCACGACGGCCTCGGTTCCGCCGTCCGGAACGGCTCCTCCGTGCTGTTTGGTCGTCGATTCCCCGCTGTCGTTCGCCGTGTCGTGTGACATGGCAACAGAGGGTGTGCGGCCGTTTCCCATCCTCATTCTGCCGCCATTCGGCGACGCTCGCCGGTGTGAGATACCGACGTACGGCGGTAGTGGTCACGCCCTCCACGTTTTCTCCCTCTCGTCCCTCGTACCGCCGGCCCCTCGTTCCTTGCCGGCTAACCGCCGTCGAAGACTTCGGCGAGCAGTTTCCGTTCCGCGGCCCGGAGGTGCTGGAGAAACGTCGACCGGGAGACGTCCAATACTGCCGCGACGTCGTCGGCCGACTGGACCCGCGGTCGTTCGAAGTACCCTTCGTGAAACGCCGTTTCCAGCGCCCGTCGTTGCTTCTCGGTGAGGTCGGCGACCGTCGACTCGCCGGGTGTTTGCGGACCGTCGCGCTCCACGTTTCGCAGCGAGGCGACCGCGACCGAATCGTAGGCTGTTTCGAGCGCGTCGACGATGTCCCGGATGTCGTCGGACACCGGGACGTCGACGGTGGCATGCACCTGCCCACCGTCGACGCGGACGGAGCGGACATCTGCGGCGTGCCGTGCGAGGACGCTCGGCAGTGTCTGCGCCGCCGTCTCGATCCGGAGCCTCGCGGGACGGCGCTCGGTGACGATCTCGTGGTCGCTCACGTGCTCGGCGTCCTCGAGCCACGACCCGATCGCCGAGCGGTCGTCGGCGTCCACGTCCAGGTAGAGGGCCGTCTCGCCGTCTGCGGTGGGGAGCGCCGAGACGACGTCGATCGGCGTGGCTGTCGACTGGCCAAGGTCGGTGAGGATCTCCGATCCCCCACCGACGGACAGCTCCACCCTGACGACGTGGTCGGCGGTCAATGCTGACAGGCGGTTCACGATGCCGATCGCGTCACCCAGTGACGTGACGAGGCCGTGGAGCCGCTCTCTGGTCCGCCGGTCGAGTGTCGAGGAGTCGGCCGCGCAGACGACGAACACACCGACGGTGATCCCGTGCTGCTCGACGGGGACGGCTACCAACGCGTCGACGCCGTCCGACTGGGCCGTCCTCGCCCATTCGGCTTGGACCGTGGAGACGTCGGCCACGTACCGCGTATCGCCGGCCACGAGGGCGTCCCCGACAGGGTGATCGACCCCGTTCCCGTTCGCTCGGCATTCGAACAGCGCTCGTTGGAGGCCGTCCGGCACGTCGCCGGCGGTCGCGTGCACTGTGGCATCGCCCGGCTCGCTGCCGCGGGCGAGCATCGCCGTCGCTCCCTCCAGCGAGCCGACGACCGTCTCGCAAAACGCCCGTTCGAGGTCTGCCCGTGATTCCGTCGACAGCAGGAGTTCCCGGACGTCGGCCCCGAGTTCGTGGAACCGCTCGAGCTCCCGTTGGCGGTCGCGCTGGCGAGTCACGTCCGTGAACGCGTATCCGAACTCGCGCGAGTCGGGCCGATCTAGCGGAAACCGGCGGACGATGAACTCTCGCTGACCACCCGAGGTCTCGGTCGCGAGCGTGTGGACGGCGGCGTCGGTGGACTCGTTCTCCCCGAGGTGTTCGATGTCACCGACGACAGCGTCGAGGGCTGTCCCGCCGAGAGCGTCTGACCCTCCACCGAACACGTCGCGAAAGGCCTCGTTCACGTCTCGAATGTCGTCTCGTTCGTCGGTGATTGCCATCGGATCGGGCACGCGCTCGAAGAGCTCCGTGAACCGCCGTCGGGCGGCGGCCAATGCCTGTTCGGTCCGGTACGTCTCGACCGCCGTCCGGACGCGCGAAGCCAGCGCCCGTGACTGGTCCCGCTGTGGCTCTTTGATGAAATAATCCGTGACGCGGGAGGAGATTGCCCGACTAGCGATGCTTTCGCTGCCCGAGCCGGTGATGAGGATGAACGGGATGTCGCCGACGTCCGCGCGAATTCGCTCCAGGAGCGCGATCCCGTCGAAATCCGGCATGCGATAGTCACAGACCACACAGTCGAAGTCCTGAGTTTCGAGGAGGTCGAGGGCCTCCCACCCACCGGTCGCCGTGACGACCGAGAGTCCATCGGCTGCATCTTCGAGGGCACTCCCCGCCGTCGTCACCCACTCGACGTCGTCGTCGACGAGGAGGACGGCGATCGCCGCGGCACGATCGACGCGCGCGGTCATCGCTCGGTGGTCACCTCGATGCGCACGCCGCCGTCGCTCCCCTCGGCGATCGTGACGTGCCAGCCGTGTTCGGCGGCGATCTCGTCGACGATCGCGAGTCCCAAGCCATTGCCGTCCCCCGTTGTAGTGAAGCCACGCTCGACGACGCGATCGCGGCGGTCCGCGGGAATACCCACGCCGTCGTCCTCCACGAAGAAGCCATTCGAGGTGGCGCCGATTCGCACACAGGTTGCGTCGGCGTGATCCACGACGTTCCGGATGCAGTTTTCGAACACGTGCCGGAGTTGGCTTTCGTCAGCCTCGACTGTTCGCGACCCACGGACCTCCAGGTCGAGGTCGCCGGTCTCCACCGTCTCCCAGACTGTCGTCGCGACGGTTCGGATGTCCGACGTTGTCGGTTGGGTCGCACGCGCCTCGTCGCCCGTCATCGACAGGAGCTCCCCGGCGATGTCGCTCGCCCGGTCGAGTGACGCCTCGATCGAGGCTACGTGGTCGTCGACAGCCTCCCGCGTCGGTTGGCGGAGGGGGGCATCCGCGAGTGTCTCGTCGAGCAATCGGAGGCGCGTCGCACCCACGTCGAGTGGCGTGCGCAGGTCGTGGGAGACGACTTCAGCCATCGCCTCGAGCTGTTCGGTCTTGTACTCGAGCGCGCGTTCTCGATCGGCCCGTTTGAATGCTGATTCGACGGCCCGGCCCAGGATGCGGCACATGTCGACGTCAGCCTCGTCAAACTCTCCGGGGCTCATCGAGCCCATGCCGAGGACGCCGTACTCTCCTAGGGGGACATCGATTTCCGACCGGAGGTCGGTGTCCGGATTGTAGAGTTCCTCACCGAGGTCCCAGAGGTCCTCCCAGTAGCGAACTTCGCCACTCTCGACCGCCCGCCACACGATCCCCTCGCCCCGTTCGAAGGGATCCGGCGGGAGCGTGCCCATCACCACGTATCCGTATTCAGTCTGCCGATAGGCGACGAGGACGTCCCGTTCGTCGTCGTAGAGCCAGAAGACCGAGATTGGCATCCCGAGGACGTCGACGCACGCCGTCAGGCTGAGGTCGACGATGTCGTCGGTGGTCGAGGCAGTCATCAATTCGCGGGTAATTTCCTGGAGTGAGCGGAGTTTCGTCTCCGTGTTGGCGAGTCGTTTCCGATCGCCCACGGCACCGTCCGGACGGGACGCCGCGTGCGGGTCCGAGAGTGCCGCGAGCCCGGCGTCGGCAACCAGATCGAGCCACGCCTCGACCGTTCCGTCTGGGTACGTGTATTTCGCTTCGATGGCCGCTGAGGACTGGCCGTCGAGTACCTCCCACACCGCGATCAACCGCTTGATGACCTGGCCATCCGTCTCCCCTGCCAGCGCCGATTTCACGTCCGAAATGGTCACCCCTGGGAGGCGCTCGCCGGACATACAGCATCCTGATCGTGACAAATCATTAATGTTTGGTGCGGACTGGCGTGATAGGCGAGCCAGTTCGGGTTGCTGGTATCCGCCGCCTCTCTCAGATCACAGATTCCGAGACGGCGTCTCAGTTCTCGCTGTGGCGCCGAAGCCCCAGGGACGAGAGGACGACGCCGACGACCAGCGCGGGGAGCCACACGAGTCCGGGGCCGAGGTGGACGAGCGTGTCGAACGAGAACGGAACGCTCCCGTGGACACCCATGCTCAAGGCGACGAAGACGCCAGTCATGGCGACGGTCGTGCCGAGCGCCCACCGTCTGCCGCGCCGGATTCCGAACCAGGCCAGCACGATTACGCCGATGCCGACGGCCACCAAGAGGGCGGCCACGTTCACGTGGAGGTGCTGGACGTAGTGGTACAGCTCGTGGTTTGTCGCCGCGAGTTCTGCCCCAGTAACGCCCCCGAGTGGGCCGACACCGGGCTCGAAGCCGCCCGAGACGAACGCCCGGTACAGCATTGCGAAGCCGTTCGTCAGGAACCCGATCCCGGCGATGACGATGAGGCCCGCGCCCCACCGAAGCGACCGGTTCGTGGTGCCGTATCCGCCGTCGAGTTCTTGCGTCCTGTGCCGTTCGCCGTCGGTGATGGTCTGTTCCGACATACACGACGTACTACCGACCGTTCGAGCTTCCCGATTCTTGCCGACCTCCTAGGGGGGTTTATAACCCGGCTGTAGGCCGGTCCCAATTCTCCACAGTCCAGCGCTGGATCTCTACCTTCTTCAGCGAGAGAGTCCCGCCGTGTACGGCGGACGTGAATCGCGTCCGCTCCGCCGCGCCGCCGGATCGAGGCAGGTATCCCTGCTGTCCGACGGTCGGCGGATACCGACGCAAACCAATCAGGTACCTCCCACTCCCCCACGGGAGCGGAGTAACGGGGGCGTGGCACTCCCCGCACCTCGTCGGTGTGCGAACCCGAGGTTCCCAAACCAGCCGCCCTTGCGGGCGTGGGAAGCCCCGTCGTTCACGACGGGGAGGATGTCACCCGGGCAGCTCCTGCGTGAGGAGATTGCGCTCTGCCCGCTGCAGGTGTTCGGAAACCGTCGCTGGATCGAGGTTGAGGGCCGCCGCGACGTCCGCTGTCGACGACTCCCGCGGGACCTCGTAGAACCCGAGTTCGTAGGCCGTCTCGAGGACCTCCTGCTGGCGGTCGGTCAACGAATCGAGGGTGCGCTCGCCGCCGTCGTATGCCGCCAGCTTCCGAAGGTCGGGGGACGCGCCGGACGCCTCGTAGTGACGGAGGACGTCCCTGATTGCCGTCTGACTCCCGACGAGCGACAGGAGGAGGCCGCGTTCGGTGATGGCGGTGTCGCCCCCGCCGACGAGTTCCGCGTGGTCTGCTGCCACCTCTTCGGGGAGGCCGGTCGCCGTCAGTTCCAGCACGTACACGTAGCCGTCCTCGCGCTCGGCAATTCGCTCCCAGTCGTCCACGCATTCCAACGCGTCCAGTTCGGTCTCGGCCAGCCGCTCGCCCACGACGATTTGGGGGACACACGTGTACCCGTCGTCTTCGAGGAGGTCCACGTCGCGGATGCCGGCCCGGCGACACAGCGAGACGAGTTCGCCGAACCCCAGCGCCTCCAGTTCGGCGTCGTCCAGAGTCACGACCGCTTCGCGCATGCGTTGGGTGCTGGAACTCCGCCGTAATCTGTGTTCCGGGTCTGTTACTGGCTGACCGTTCCTACCGGCGGCGAGTGCGTCCCGAACTCGGGGTGGGTCTCCTCCATCCAGCCGTAGACCACGGCGCCGGACACGAACATCAAGGCAGCGGTGACGTAGAAGGCCGCCTCGATCTGGACGAACTCCATCGCGAGACCGATGACGACGGCGCCCACCGCGTAGCCACCGTCGCGCCACATCCGGTAGACGCCCATCCCGACGGCGCGCCACGAGGGATGACAGGCGTCCCCCGGCACCGTCATCAGATTCGGATACAGCAACGCCATCCCCAGGCCGGAGACGGCGGCGAGCGCGGTCCAGGCGAGGTACCCGTCGACGTAGAGCATCCCGAGGACGCCACCCCCTGCAATGAACATCCCCCACACCACCGGGGGTCGTCGTCCGATCCGATCCGCGAGCCCGCCCGTCGCGATCTGCAGGAAGTACATCGCGCTGTGCACACCGACGACGACGCCGACCGCTGCGATCCCCAGTCCCTCGCTCGTGAGGTAGAGCGGGACGGCGATCCAGAACAGGGTGTCGACGAAGTTCTCGACGTGGCCCGCCTGGGCCGCGGCGAAGAGCGTCCGGTCCCCGTAGGTTGCGCGCTTGAGCACCGCGACAAACGGCAGGTCGGCATCCCGGTCCCCAGCGTCCCCCTCTGCCCGGGCGTACTGGACCGTCTCCCGGACCAGCACGACCGACGCCAGGAATGCGACGACCACGACGCCGGCCAGGAAGTAGAACGGCTCCGGCCGGAGGTTCGTCTGCCCAGCGATGAGGCCGGTGAGCCACGCGCCGGCGGCGACCCCCGAGTACCCGAAGGCCTCGTCGATGCCCACGGCCAGGCCCCGCTGCTCGGGACCGGCCAGGTCGATCTTCGCGTTGATCGCCATGCTCCAGGTGAGCGCCTGGTTGACGCCCAGCAGGACGTTCCCCACCGTGATCCACGCCCAGTTTGGCGCGTAGATCATCACGAGCGGGAGCGGAAGTGCCGTCGCCCACCCGGCGACGAGCACCGGTTTGCGGCCGTAGGCCTCGCCCCACTTGCCGGCATAGAGGTTCAGCAGCGCCTTGACGACCCCGAAGCTGACGACGAACGAGCCGATGACGAACAGCGACTCGACGTCGAGGACGTCCCGACCGAGGACGGGCACGACGGCCCGTTCGGACCCGATCGTGAGGCCCGTGGCGAACACCAGCAGGACGTGCAGGCTGAACTGTGGCAGGTGCTCGCGGATCCCCTGGACCGGCGCGCCGCTCAGTCTCTCACCCATTTACTCCGCAGCACACCGATTCGGGCCCGATTCGAGGCCGGGGACTTCGTCTGGGTCGATCGCCTCGACGCCCACGTTGACCCGCTTGACCCGCTCGAAATTCGGCGGGTGGTCCGGCACGTCCCCGGCGAGCCGTTCGACGAAGTCCGCCCGGGAGCGCGACAAGTCCTCGTTTCGCTTGCGGACCTCGCTCAGCCGGAGCGCCACTGGCGGGTCGGGTGACCCCGGATCGTGGGCCGGCAGCACGAGTGGATCGCCCGGCCGCGCCAGCAGCGTCTGGAGGCTCTCGTAGAGCGCCGCGGCGTTGTCTTCGACGTCCGTTTCCTCGAGGCCGGCCTCGACCCCGAGTTCGACGCGACCCACGCTCTCGTGGAAAAGCGTATCACCCGTCAGCAGCGCCTCGCCGCCGACGTCGTACGTGACCCCACCTGGGCTGTGACCCGGCGTGTGGACGACCTCGACGTCGACCGCTCCGATGGAGACCGTCTGTCCGTCGCTCACGGACGTGGCGTCCACGGCGGTTGCATCGGCCTGGTGGAGGTGGTAGGGCACGTCGTGTCGGTCCGCGAGCGTGCGACCGCCCGAGACGTGGTCGGCGTGGGCGTGTGTGTCGAAGACGCTCACGAGGTCGGCCCCGTACTCGGACAGGACTGCCTCGTACTCGGCGGGGTAGTGCGAGGCGTCGAAGACGGCGGCCGCCCCGTCGGAGACGAGGACGTACGAGAGACAGCCCTTCCCGGGCCGGGCCACCTGCACGAGCGTCCCCTCAAGGTCGACACCGACTGGCGCGTGGCGGTGCACGCGGCTCCAGCCGGCCATGCCGTCGACCAGTGTCTTCGCGTCGAATCCGAGGTCGTCGAGTATCTCGGTCGCGGTCTGTGACACCTTCCCGACGGCACAGACCGTCACGATCTCGGACTCCTCCGGGAGATCCGCCAACGCGTCGGCGGCTGATTCGCTGCCGTTTTTCAGCTCGTCGTAGACGTCGACGTTCGTACTCCCGGGGATGTGCCAGTCGTCGTAATCGTCTGCCGGCCGGATGTCGAGGACGAGTGGGTCCTCGCCGGGATTCTGGAGCTGTGCACTCAGTTCGTCTGGGTCGATCGCTGACATTACCAGGACGTTGTGCCCATGGCCACATACGGTTACTGCCAGCTATAACCGGGACAGTTTTCCCGGCGCTGGACACAGACCGCCCATGGGCTTGTACCAGGCGTCCTTCCGACTCCGCCACGAGTGCCCCTACAGAGAGCTCTCCGAGCAGTTTCCGGACTTGACGATCCGGGAGTGGTACCTGAGCGACTGCCAGGTGCTGGAGATCACGTCAAGCGACGCCCCGTCAACGGAGCTGGTCGCAGCCATCGAGGACCTCGGGGCGGTCCTGCACCGTTCTGTCACCAACGGCAATCTCCACGTCGTGACGCGAGCGTGTCTCTGCTCGCTGGAGAATTCGATCGTCCGCCGGTTCGAGTCTCACAACTGCCTCTACCACCCTCCGACTGTCCACCGCCAGGGGTGGGAACACTACACGGTGATCGCGTTCGACGAACGTGACATCGCCGCGTTACACGACGAGCTCGAGGCGGATCGGGAGATCGACGTGCTTTCGAAGACGGAGCTGTCGGAGACACAGATCCCCCACGGCATGCTGGCGCCGGTCGACCGACTGTTCGGGGACCTGACCGACCGCCAGCTGGCGGCCCTCCGACTCGCCCTCGACGCGGGATACTACGAGGAACCCCGGCGCTGTTCGGTGCGCGAGTTGGCCGAGCGCACGACGGTTGCGCGGGCGACTTTCGAGGAACACCTTCGCAAAGCCGAAAACAAACTCGTCTCGAATGCCGGCCAGTTCGTCCGGCTGCTGAGTGAGTCTCGGGCAGACGAGAGCTTGCTGGTCGATCAGGACCAGTCGATTCGCGGACCGGCCTGAGCTCGACGACACGCCACGGCCGGGCGCTGGTCTCGTGATGCCCGTCGCCTCCGATCACACGAGACCGGGGGAACATACTCTTTGTCCCGGCCCCCGTACTGCTGGACATGACAGTGGAGGACCCGGAGGCGGAGGCGATCATCGCGATCGGCCAGGAGAACCCGGCTCTGTCCCGGGAACAGATCGCCACCAGGCTCGGGTGTTCCCCCGACAAGGTCGAACGGACGCTCGAGGCTCACGGCGAGACGGACGTCGACGTCCCGGAACCGCGAGACTGGAGCGACCCCGACCGGTGTCCGTTTTGTGGAGCAACGCTCACGGATGGCGGTGCGGGATTCATGGACCATATCGACGACGCCGAGGGGTGTGCCGTCGCGTTCGAGCGCTGGCGAGAGGGGATCGCGGGCGACATCGGTGGCGAGTGGAGCGGGTGACGCCCGAAGCGCGAACTTTTCCCCGCGGGGCTCCTAGGGACACCATGCCCGAGGAAGTCCTCTTCGAGACCGAACAGTCCCAATCCCGTGCCGACATCGCCGCCGCGCTCCGACGAGTGGCCGACACGCTCGAGGCCGGCGATCCGATCCGCCTCAGTGCCGGCGACCAGTCCGTGGAGATGGACCCACCGGCCCGCCCGACGTTCGAGGTGAAGGCGGAGCGCGAGGGGCCGACGGACGGGCCGGGCGAATTGAGTGTCGAGTTCGAACTCGAGTGGGACGAGAACGGCGGTGACGGCGGCGGTCTGACGATCGGATAGCCGGATCGGACGCGACCTGTCAGCCACGCCCGGACCGCTTTCCATGCGAGCCGTGGACAGTGTGCCGGTCGTGGAGGTCCACGGTCCCGCGGTGGGCCAGCCGGACACGCGCTCGGGGACCGCAACGTTTCAGAGGATTGGCGGCACACAATCAACTGGTGAACTTCATGACGCTCACGTACGAGGTGCACCTCCGACCGGCAATTGCGGAGGAACTCTCGCTCGAGTCGCCGATCGAGACAGCGCGAATTGACTACTACGACGCCGGAATCTGGGTCTCTCGCCCGGACGGCCGTGATTTCCTGCCCTACGAGCACGTGCTCGTTATCCGGGAACGGCCGACGACTACTCCGGACGACGAGTCGACTGCTGATGGGCCCACCTCCGAGTCCTGACCGGTCACGCCACCTCCCGCTCACTGGCTGTCGCCGTCACTCCCACAGCGGGTACATGTCGTCACGGATGGCAGTCGCGTGCGTTTCGGGACCCAGCGTGACCGCGGGCTCCTCGCTCTCGTGCGCCGTGCCGACGACCGCGTGTGACACGCCGAGCGCCTGGAGGGCCTCGGTGGCTGCTGCCACGGACGTCTCGGGAACCGCCGCGAGCAACGCCCCGGACCCGAAAATCCGGTGCGGATCGACGCCGGCAGCCGCACACAGTCGAGCAGTCTCGTCTCTGACCGGAATCGCGTCGGGATCGATGTCGAGGTCGACACCAGACGCGATGGCCAACTCCACGAGTCCGTTGACGAGCCCCCCTTCGGTTGGATCGTGCATCGCGTGGGCGACGTCTGTGAGGGCCGCCGCCTCGCCGATCACGCAGACGTCGTCGTAGCAGGCTTCGCCGCGGTCCAGGACGGTCGGGGAGACCTCGTCGGCGACCAGCTCCGTGAAATCAGTCGCGAGGATGGCGGTCCCCTCGATCCCGGCACCCGTCGTGACGAGAATCCGATCGCCCGGTTCGGCGCCACCCGTAGGGACATACCGGTCTGCCAGTCCCAGGCACGTGAGAACGACGAGCGGCGTGTCGAGCGTCGGCGCGTACTCCGTGTGGCCCCCGACGATGGCGATGCCATGTCGCCTCGCCGCCGCGTCGATCTGTGCGGTGATCCGGTCGAGGGTCTCCTCGGCGTCGGTCGGCAGGAAGATCGCCGTCGTGAGCCATGCCGGGGTGGCACCGGAGGCGGCCACGTCGTTCGCGGCGACGTTCACGCCGAGGGTCCCGATGCGATCGACGGCCATCGAGATCGGATCGGTGTTGACCACGAGGCAGTCGTCGCCTAGATCGATAGCCGCCGTATCCTCCCCGTAGGCCGGTCCCTGGCACACTCGCGCGTCTGCCGATCCGGCGCGGTTCAGGACGAGTTCTGCGAGTTTGCCCGGGGGCACTTTCCCGATCATACCCCGTGCCACGGACCTGCGGCAGTAGAGGTTTGGTGTCAGTCCCGCGACAACGGCGGACCCCACCGACTGGGACGGTCGGGCGGACAGCGCCACGACTGCGAGGCGCTCCCGCAGGATGCCGGGTGACCTCGTGGTCCGTGGCCCGCGTCTGCGGTCCGACCGATCCCCGTGGGCGTGGGTAAGCTGCTGGAGCTGCCGGCGTGTTGTTGCGTCCGCTTGCTGACCGCTTGGACCTCATCTTCGAGCCCGGTTGCGAGTCGATGCCGACCACCTCGCCGACTTCGTTGCACAGGCCTGCCCACGGCCAGGAAGATCGCCCGAGAGACCGCCCACCAGCCTCACAGACTCGTCCGATGCCACCGAATTATTGAGAATGAGGTTACGGTGCCGCACCGGGTCCTTAGTCGTCGGCGTACTCTTTCTCGAACCCGCGGAACTCGGTCCGGTGGGCCTCCTCGTCCGCGAGGATCGTGATCGCGAGGTCCTCGGTGACGGGATCGTCGGCGTCTCTGGCGGCCTCGATGAGTGACCGATACGTGGCGATGGCGTCTTCCTCCGCGTCGAGGACGCCGCGGATCACCGCGAGGACGTCCGTCGAGTCGGCCGGGGGTTGCAGCGACTCCTGGCTGGCCGTGAACTCTCCGGAGGCCGGCGGGCGGGCGTCGAGCTGCTTCAACCGCTGGCCGAGCTGTTCGGCGTGGCCTAGCTCCTCCTGGATGTCGGCCTGGAGGCTCTCTTTGATCTCCTCGGCCCGGACGCCGTCGAGGACGATCGCGTTCGTCTGGTAGTTCATGACGGTCTCGATCTCGTCGCCATAGGCCGTTCGCAGCAGTTCGATGACGCGGTCGGAACTCATAGCGCACCCGTCTAGGAGTTGGCGCTATAAGAGCCCGGCGTCGCCCCGACGACGCCGGGCACACCTTACCGGCCGCGGTTGCGAACCCGCTGGACCAGCCACCGCAGCCGCCGATCGATGGCTCCGTCTGTTCGGGACTGGGCGACCGCTACCGGATCGACGCGACTGGCGAGCAGCACACTGCCGACGCCCAGCGCCCCCCCGGCAACGATGTCGATGCCCCAGTGGATGCCGAGGTACATCGTCGCGACGGCGATGCCGACGGCGAGGACGCTGGCGACGGCGAGCCACGCCGGGTAGACGCGGCGAGTGCGGTAAGCGAGCAGCGCGACGCTCACTGCGAGCGACGCGTGGAGCGAGGGGAAGACGTTCGTGTTCGTGTTGACCTGACTGGTCAGCAACTGTGACTCCGGCCAGTTCGCGTACATCAGCGCGTCCACCATCCCCGGCAGGAGGTTCCGTGGACCGTAAGCGATGAAAATCACGTACAGGACCAGTCCAATCGCGTAGTTGTACGTGTAAGCGAGGCACGTCTCGTGGAGTGGCTCCTGGTCGGCGAGTGCGAGATAGGCGACGATCGGAAAGACGAGGACGAAGACGTACCCGTAAACGTAGAGAAACGAGAAAACAGCAGTGAGGACCGGTGTCTGGACCGACTGGATCCAGGGGACGAGATTTCCTTCGACGCCATAAATGGCCCCGGTGAGGTCGATCCGCAACAACCAGGAGAGCCGGGGGGCGACCACCCGCGCTTGACTGTTCAGAAGCAGGACGACGGCGAGAAGGACGAGGTACGGGAGGGCCCGACGGAGGCGTGGACCGAGGTTGAGGACGAGTCCCCTGAGGCGGGCGGGACCGACGAGAGCGATTGCGGCGACAAACTGGAGCGCGACAGTGATGAGGACGATTCTGGCGAGCAGTGGGACGAGTGTCATTCTTCGAGGAGTCGCCCCCGCTCGTCGTACCGGAACCCGGCCTCACGAAACAGTTCCCGGGCGGCGCTCTCGTCGAGCTGGCCATCGGTGCCGACGAACGGCACCTCGGGATCCCGGCCGTTCCAGTCGAGGGCCGGCGCCGCCCAGGCCGTCCCGGCAAGGGGCGTCGCGACCGGGACCGCGTAGCCGCCGAAGATCTCGCCGACCAGGTAGGCCGGATCGACCAGCCGGGCGATGGCCCGCCGAACGTGGGGGTTGCCGAGCGGGTTTCGGCGGGTGTTGAACCCGACGTGATACAGCGCCGGCGCCCGATCGACGAGGAGCTGAACGTCCGGTTCGCGGCCGATCTGGGGAACGGTACTGGGATCGGTACTCGAGACGGTGGCGTCAGCCTCGCCGGCGTCGACCAGTTCGACAGCCGCTGGGTCCGAGGGGACCACTCTGGCCGCCAGTTCCCGGTACGGGACCCCACCTGCGAAGGCGTCAGCCGGCGGCGCGGCTCCCCGATGGAGGAAGTGGTCGTCGAAGCGCTGCAAGATCAGCGCCTCCTCGGTAGCGGCACGCCCGAAGGTGAGGGGCCCACTGCCGATGGGTTCTGAATTCGGCCAGACGAGGGCTTCGGTGACAAATCGATTGACGCCGACGCCGGCGAGTTCTGCCTCGACTGCTTTTGCCTCCCAGACGTGGGCGGGGAGGATGGGGACGGTCAGCGCGCGTGTCGCCACCGGCGGCGACGTGTCGCCGAACGACAGTCGCACTTCCCGGTCGTCGACGACGGTCACCGACTCGACGAGGGACGTTCGGCCGCGGAACCGCTGCGCCGGGACCGGCGATTCCTGTCGGCCGAGCGACGTGTCCTGGAGAAACCGATACGTGAAGGCAACATCCGACGCAGTGAGTGGTCGGCCGTCGTGCCAGGTGACTGCGTCTCTGAGACGCACGGTGACGACCGTTCCCTGGTCGACGGTGAACGACTCCCACTCGCGGGCCAGCCAGGGGAGTATCTCGCCGTCGTAGCGGACGCCGAGTGGGTCGTACAGCAACCCAGTAAAAAGCCCCCGGTGGCGAAACTCGGCTGCCAGCGGATTCAGGTTGTCGGTGATCCGCTCGTTGGTGACTGTCAGCCGGAGTCTGTCGACGAGACCGTCGTCGGTCCGAAGGCCGATGTACCTGAGCGGTGAGCTGGTTCTCGCGATGGTCCAGTTGCGAAACCGGTCGGTGCGGACGGCGCCGATCTCGTTCGGGATCGCGACACTCACGAACGGCTGGAGTCGGGCAATCTGTGCCTGGAGTTCGTCGACGACGTCGCGGCGACGGCCGTTATCGGTCTGTCGCTGCTCGGCGAGCAGTTCGTCGGTGGTGAGGTCGGCGAAGCCGAAGGGGTTTTGCCAGCCGGCCTCACCGGCAAACACAGACGACAGCCTCGGCCTGAGGAAGTCCGGGTCCCCTTCGAGGGGCATCTGATCGACGTAGAGGTCGAATTCTCCGCGAGTGAGGACGTCACGCCGGAGTTCGTCTTCCGGCATGAGCGTGATCTCCGTGGCGATGCCCGCCGCGTCGAGGTGTTCGGAGAGTCGTCGAGCGATCAGTGTCGCTGGACGGTCGTCGTCTGCCGGGAGCGTCTTGATACTCAGCGAGACTGGCGTGGGCGAGGGTTGGGCCACGATGCCCTTGACGCGCTGGAGGCACCCGCTCACCAGCCCTGCGCCCAGTGCGGCGCCACCCGCCAGCACCTCTCGACGCGAGGTGCTGCCAGGGGTAGAGACAGTCCGCTCAGGCATCACTGTGGTCTCCGTTGGGTTTTCCGGTGAACTACTAAGGCTTGGTGATGGCCCGTCATCGTGGTCGTGAGGTACCGATTCACCCTCGTCACAGCAGGCCGAAGAGCGCGAGACCGAGCGTGACGATCCACCCGCCGACGCCGATTCCCAGCGGGCCAAGCCAGTCGTCGCCCTCGTTCGCTGACAGTGAGCCGGCCGCGGCGAGCACGCCGACCGCGAGGACGACTGCGACTCGGTGCAGCACCAGTTCGGGTGGCAGGACCACGAGCCCCAGAAACACGTACTCGAGCGCCAGTCCCGCAGCCAAACCCGTGCCGGCCCCGACCAGTGCTGCTTCGGGTCGCACACGGCGCCCGCCGACGAACGCCACGGCCGGGAGTGCCAGAACGAGGACTGGGTAGAGGCCCCCGGCGATAACTTTCGGGTGGAGTCCAGGCACCCACCCTTCGAGGAGGAGTCCACCAGCCCTGACGCCGAGATAGACCCCGAGGACCGCAACGGCGAGTCCGACGACGCGCCTCGGATGGGACGGCCGGAGCCGGGTACGAACGCGTCCGGCCATCCCCGTCACAACCACCGTCGCGAGCGACGCAAACTCGATCACGGTGGCGACGCCCTCGCCGTCACGACGGCCGGGATTGTGGAGGGACACGTGTCCGATCCGCGAGACGCGATCGTCGCCGGTAAACTGGGCCTCGATGGCCGCCCGGGTCTCCGCGGTACTTGTGACAGTATGGCGCAACCGGAACCAGTCCCAGTACTCGACGTGGCCCTGCATCGCCGTCCAGTTGCCCGCCGGTGATTCGTAGGCTCGAATGTGGTGACGGACACCAAGGTAGTCTCCCTCGTAGAGCTGGTAGTCTTGGGGGATCCAGACCCCCTCACCATCGGTCCGAAAGTGCGTGTACCGGCTCGCGCCATGGGCGGGGAGCCACACGACCGTCCCTTCGTCGATCTGGATGGCTGGCTCGCGCTCAGCTTCGGGAGTCGTCCGCCGCATCGACCAATTTGCCTCGGCCTGCCGGACGAACTGCTGGCGCACGACGTCGTGGTCGCCACGGACAACCACGTTGAGCGGCAGGGTTCTGGTGGCGACCGTCGGCGACCGACTCGTGTACGGCCAGACGGCGCCGCCGCCCGGCACTGGTTCGACCAGCTGTCGATCGCCGTCCGACTGGTCGTCCACCGCGCCGCCGGGCGTGTGGAGCAGGACGGCCACTGCGAGTAGGACGAGGAGCGCGGCGGTGACTGCCACCACGAGTGTCCGACGGACGGACGCGTCGGTCGCCATCGACGTAGCTGCCTAGCTGGCCCGGCCCAAAGGACCTTACTCCCCGGTCAGGGGTCCAAGGGTGATGGGCGGATTGCCGACCGCGTACCCATCGACTGATCCAGACGGTCGAGCCCGATAGACCACGACGGGTTCGTGGCCGACCGACGGCCGCTCGTCGTGGACCGCCTGCCACTCGTCGTCGCGGAAGGACGAACAGTCGACGAGGAGGAGCGTGTCGGGTTCGGCCCGGAGCTGGCCACTCGTCTTGCTTGCGACCGTGTCTCGGAGGGCCGCAGCAGGCGTCCCGGCGCGCCGCCGACTCGGCGGCTCGGGGCGCGTCACTTCGACGAGGGCGCCGGCCGCAGGCACGCGAAAATCCAGCGCGTGACCGGAGTCCACCGCCGCTTCCGGCTCAATCTCGTGACCGGCATCCGTCAGCAGCTTCGCCGCGTTGAACTCGGCCATCGTGGCCCGCATGCGGACCAGGTCCCGCTGTTCGCTCGTGCCGAGTTTCGCGGCCATCGTGTAGCGGTGGTCGTCCAGCACACCACTCGACAGGAACGCGTCGTAGTACTCCAGCCCTTGTTCCCGACTCGCGTCGGGAAACCCGGCCGCGTGGTCGCGGAAGAACGCCCGTGTGGTCTCGCGGCCGTCCTTCGAAACAAACACCGGCAGGAAGAACCAGGCGAGGTGGTCGTAGTCGGCGAGCCAGGGCTCCGCCTCCTTGAGCGCGGCGAGCAACTCACGCTCGGCCCACCGCGATATTCCGTGGGGCGCCTCGGCGAAGCTGACTTTGTCCGTCCGCCAGAGGATTTCCGGAGTCTCGGTGTTGCCAAGCCAGTAGGCGTCGGCGTCACTCCAGGCAAATAGCGCGAGGTCGCCGTTGTCCATCTCCAGTCGACGTGCCTCGAATCCACGGGGCGGTTTGTACCACGGCGTCTCGAGCGTCGCCCCGAATCGCTGATCGAGGGGCCGGAGAAGCTCCTGTTCGATACGCGAGAGACTCCACGAATCGTGAGAAACACGAAACCGAACCGGCCCAGCCACGGAGACGGCTAGGATTCCGGCCCGTATAACCCCTCGTTTCCCCCCGGCGTAGTGGCGTCGGGCGTCCTGTCGGGTCACCGTCTCGGTGGCGCACACGCCCGCCGATCCCTGGACTGGGTCCGGGTTCAGCGTCGCCGAGTGTGTCCTGTCAAGCCGCCCTAGGTCTCGGTTTCGTTCTCGAACTCCACGTCGTACTCGTCATCACCGATGTCGACGGTCTCGCGTCCGGCGCCACCCCAGGCTGTCCCTCCACTGCCGCCGTCGTCACCCGGGAAGCCGCCGACGTAGACCGCCCCGGACGCTAAGCCGCCGGTGCGGGCGTCCAGGTAGGGGCTCACCACCCACCGCTTCAGCGCCAGGCGGATGGGATACCGGGTCAGCGGAATGACGAACAGGAACCCGACCGCGTCGGTGACGAGTCCGGGCGTCAGCAACAGCACGCCGGCGATCAGGAGCAGGGCGCCATCGAGGAGCTCATCCGTCGGCAGTTCACCCTCGGCGAGCCTGCGCTGGATCTTCACGATCGTGTAGCGGCCCTCTGCCCGCACGAGCAGCATGCCCACGAGGGCCGTGAGGACGACTGCGAGCACGACGACAGCCCACCCGAGGTACCCCGAGAGCACCACCAGCAGGAGGATGTCGAGGAGGGGGATCAGCAACAGCAGCCCGATGACGCGGAGCATGCTCACCGTTACTAGCCCCCGCCCCAAACGCCTTTCGTGCGCGGGCTTGATGCCGCTCTGACCGACAGCCGGGGCCGTGCCATCAGGACGAACGCCCGGAGCGTGTAAACACCCGGTGTGTTTTTGTGAGTGGGACCGGACACGCAAACGATGGCAAGTCTGCGTGACCTCGGTCTCAGTGAGTACGAATCCCGTGCCTTTCGGGCGTTGCTGACGGCTGGGCCAACAACGGCAAAGGAGTTGTCCCGGGCGAGCGACGTCCCGATGGGCCGTATCTATGACGTGTTGAACAGCCTCGAAACGTACAATCTCGTCCGGAGCCAGACCGCGAGTCGCCCGAAGAAGTACGTCGCCGTCGAGCCCGAGACGGCACTGGACCGGCTGCTGGCCGACAAGAAGCGCGAACTCCAGGAGAAAATCGACCAGTACGAGGACATCGTCGACGACCTCTCGGACCAACTCGACACCGCAGAACCCGTCGACGAGCCCTTTTGGACGGCGGCGCTCGGCCCAGCGGAAGCCTCCGACTTGCTGGTCGAACGTCTCGCCGCCGCCGACGAACGCATCGTCACGGTGGCCTCATCGCCGACCCAGCCGTTCGACCTCGACGCGGTCGGCGTTCGCATCATCGAGGAGTTCGAGGCGGCACTCGATCGCGGCGCGACGGTCTCCGTATTGCTCCGTCCGGAGGTTCTCGAGGAGATCCCCGAAGCGGTCGGCGAACGATACAGCGACCAGTTGCAGCAGCGCGACGCGTTCGCCGTCAGAACGAGCACCGACGTGACCGGCACGTTCGAACTGATCGATCGCTCGGAGGTCTGCATCGAGGTGCCCCACCCGCTCGAGAACGGGGATACGTTCGCCGTCATCGACCTCAAGGACCGGGAGTTCGCGAGTGGCGTCGAGTCGGCGTTCGAGGCACGCTGGGCCGAGGCCGAGCCCCTCACGTTGTGACGGCCCACAGCGGGGTCACCGGCGGGGTTTTTGCGTGCCGGAAGCGTAGGCGCCCGTGGCATGGCGGAGGTGCGGGTTTCACGGTTCGTGTCGGCCGATCCGACCATCGTCGAGGACGCGCTTGACCCCACGACCATCCTCGAAGCGGAGGGCACCTTCGACGTGTCCGACGTCGAGGAGACGCCGGACGGGTGGACGGTGACCGGACACCGGCGCGGTCTCGGCGTCCCGTTCGCGTTCAGCGAGATCGAGGACGGCTTCCGGTACGAGGCCCTCGGCGACCACGGGCCGTTCCGCGAGTTCGAGGCCGAGATCACGTACGCGCCGGAAAACCACGGGACGCAGCTCGGTGCCTGGTCTCGAGTGGAGGTGAACTTCCCGGTCCAGGTCGTCGCGGACCGGATCGCCGGCTGGAAGCGGCGGGGCGAGCTCGAGCGTGCCCTTCGGAATCTCGCCCGTACCGTCGAGTAAGCCGACCGAGGGTCCGGCGGATGCTACCGCATCACGGTGAGGTGTGTGGCGAGCACCAGCACGGCCGTCGCTAAGCCGAGATTGAGGAGCGAGAACTCCACGACGCCGATGAAGTCCAGCCCCCACACGACGAGGTAGCTGAACGTGAGCGAGAGCAGGACGTTCAGGACGAGCAGCACGCGGGGGTCCCCCTCGGACTCCAGTGGCGCGTCCTCCGGCTCCATGCGCGGTGGCTGGATCCTCGGGGGCAAAGCTTTGGGGGTCGCCCCGAGGACAGGTGTGTGACTGCCTACCACAACCGTTAGGGCCGTTCGGCCCCAACAGGGCGTCGTGGGCCTCCGCAACAGCGACGGACGGGACGTCGACCCAGTCCCGTTCCTGGTGATCGCGATCTCCGCGGCGCTCGTGTGCCTCAGCTTCGGGCCGTTCTATCTGCGGTCCTGGGGATTCGCGCTCGATGCGGCCATCGCCTGGAGTGGCGTCCTGGCCGTGGTTGGCGTGATCGGCGCCTACTACCGCTACGTGTGGGCCTTTCGCCCGGAGACGTTCACCGAGGTGCCGGTGGCCTCACGATTTCTCCGGCTGGGCTACGCGATGGTGATTTTTGCCCTCGTGCTGTTCGGCCTGACCCTCCCGATCTGGCTCTAGCGGGGCGGTTCGAGGCGGTTGTGCGGCGGTGGTGTCAGTGCCCCGGTGGGTTTAACACGCATTCGGCCATAGGTAACCGGTATGAGCCTGCTCGGCACGGTCAAGGAGGTCATGGAAGCGTCGACCCAGAATTCCGCTCGGGGAGACGCCGTGGAGTCGACATCCGAGGGCGCGTACTGGTGTATGGACTGCAGCGAGCGGATCCGGGACGTCGATGTCGAGGGTGAATCGCCGCCAGACTGCCCGAACTGCGGCGACACGATGGAGTTCGAGCGCTCGGCGTCATCGACGGGCTGTGGCTGCTGACGGCGATCCGCACCACCAGCGCCCTTTTAGGCTGACTCCTCGTATTGCGTCCCAATGCCACACGGGCACGATCACGATCGCGGCGAGAAACCCGAGACGGTCTTCGAGTGGTTGGCAGCCGTGTTCGAGGACCTCTATCACTCGCTGTTCGAGCATCCCGCCTTCGAGAAGATCGAACAGGAGGCCGAAGACCTCGAGGACGTCTTCTTCTTCGCGTGCTTCGCCGACGCCTTCGGGATCCCCAGCCCGGTCTCGTACTACACTGTCGAGTTGTTGCCCTACATGGCCGAGGACTTCGAGGCGTGGGAGCGACGGATGTGGGACCGGGAAACACTCCTGGAGCGCAAGGGGCACCAGTACCACTTCCACTGATGGCCACATTCGTCTTCTTCGGCGGCAAGGGTGGTGTCGGGAAAACCACTGTCTCCAGTGCCTACGCGCTCAAGTGTGCGAACGCGGGTCTCGAGACGCTCATCGTCTCGACTGATCCAGCCCACAGCACGTCTGACGTCTTCGATCAGGCCTTCGACGACGAGCCCGCCCCCGTCGAGGAGGTCCCCGGGCTCTCTGCCATGGAGATCGATCCCGACGAGGAGGTCGAGGCCCACATGCAGTCGATCAGGCGCCGGATGGCCGATCAGGTGAGTCCGGCCATCGTCAACGAGATCGACCGACAGATCGAACTCGCCCACCGCACGCCGGGGGCCTACGAGGCCGCGCTGTTCGACCGGTTCATCGACGTCATGCGGACAGCCGACGACTACGACCGGGTCGTCTTCGACACGTCACCGACCGGCGGGACGCTTCGGCTGCTCTCGCTGCCGGACTTTCTCGGCGAGTGGCTTGAGCGGCTGGTCGACAAGCGAGCCAAATCGATCGACCTCTTCGAGAAGGCCGCTATCGGCGAAAAAGAGGCCCGCCGCCGCGCCGAAGACGATCCGATCATCGAGCACCTCCGCGAGCGCAAGGAGAACTTCGAGTTCGCCGGCGAGACCCTCCGGTCCGACGCGGCGTTTTACCTCGTCTTGAACCCTGACGAACTGTCGATTCGCGAGACGGCCCGCTCCATCGAGCAGATGAACGAGGAGGGACTGACCGTTGACGGACTCGTCGTCAACAAGGTCACCCCGGCCCCCGACGCCGACGAAACTGGGCGGGGCGCCACGTATCTGGCTGACCGGGTCGCGACCGAACGCGAACGCATTCAGCACATTCGCGACACGTTCGACGAGCCGGTCGTCGCCGAGATCGAATCGCGTGTCCGCGAAGTTAAGGGAGACCTACTGACCGACGTCGCTGACGAACTGGCCATCGACGTCGGGGCGGAAGCCGTGCACTAATACCGATCGGAACCACCGTGGCGGGTGAGATCCGCAGAAAGTACTTAAACCCTGAGGGAACTTTTAAGTCGTTTCTCGATGATTTTCCCCTGTGGTGGGATGACATGGTACAGGCGATTTGGCTGGTAGTGTTCACGCTCGGAACGTTCAGCATCGGGTACTTCGCCTACTCGAAGTACCTCGCCCAGTTCGTCGAGCTGGACGAAGAGCGGGAGACACCAGCGCACAAGTACGAAGACGGGCAGGAGTACGTACCGTCGAAGAAGCCGGTCTTGTTGGGGCACCACTATTCAAGCATCGCAGGCGGCGCACCTATCGTCGGACCCATCACCGCGGCGGCGTGGTGGGGATGGGTGCCGGCGTTCCTGTGGATCTCGATCGGCAACCCGCTGTTCGGCAGCGTCCACGACTTCATGTCGCTGTCCTCGAGCGTCCGTCACGAGGGGAAGTCGATCGGGTACATCATCAAAGAGTACGTCGGCTCGCGCGGCAAGGACATGGTCCTATGGTTCGCGTTCCTGACGATCATCCTCGTCGTCGCGGTGTTCGCGCTCGTCGTGGCTGTGGTGTTCAACGCGTACCCAGAGTCGGCGACCGCGAGCTTCATCTACATCGCCCTGGCGCTCGTGTTCGGGGTCTATCTCTACCAGATGGACCTCCCGTTCGTGCCGGGTGCGGTGGCGTTCATCGCGGCGGTGTTCGCCGGGGTCTGGGTCGGCGTGCAGTTCCCGATTGCCCTCGTCCCGGGCGACTACGCCCGCGGGGCGATCGTACTCTTCGAGAGCGGCCTCCCGTTCCCGGCGCTGCTCGGGAGCGAGAACATCGGCGCGTGGGTCCCGGTCGTGGCGATCTACGCATTCGTCGCGAGCGTCCTGCCGGTGTGGGTCTTGCTCCAGCCGCGTGACTTCCTCACGTCGAACCTGTTGTACGTAGGGGTCGGCGGCACGCTGATCGCCGTCATCGTCGGCACCTTCGTCGGGGCCACCGGAGCCCTGAACGTCTCGGCGCCGACGTTCACCACGTTCTGGGGCAATCCCAGCTTCCCGGTCGCCGCACCGCTGTTCCCGCTGTTGTTCGTGACCATCGCCTGCGGGACGATCAGCGGGTTCCACTCGCTGGTCTCCTCGGGCACGACGGCCAAGCAGCTCGACAAGGAGACCGACGCCCGCCTGATCGGGTACGGCGGCATGCTCGGCGAGGGCCTGCTGGCAACGGTCGCGCTCATCACCATCGCCGTCGCATTCTCCCAGATCCCGGAAGGGACCTTCAGCGGCATCGGCCTGGCGCTGCCGATGTTCGCGACCGGCGGCGGCACGATCTGGAACGCCGCCTTCGGCATCAGCGCGACTCTCGCAGCGACGTTCATGGGGCTCGTCCTCGTGAGCTTCCTGCTGACAAGCACCGACACGGCGGTCCGCCTCGGCCGGTACATGCTCGAGGAGATCGTCGGCACGCCCGAATCGACGGTCCAGGAGTACGCCAAGAACCGCTACATCAACTCCGCAGTCCAAGTGATTCCGGCCTACGCGCTGGTCGCCTCGGGCAGCTGGTCGGACCTCTGGCCGCTGTTCGGCGGGGCCAACCAGACGCTGGCCGCGCTCGCGCTGCTGATCGCGACCATCTGGCTCGCCAACTGGAATGACACCAAGCAGCTTCTCAGCACGGGCGGCCCGATGGGCTTCATGATCGTCATGACGTCGGCAGCCCTGCTGTACCTGGGCCTCTACCAGAACCTCTGGCAGAAGTTCGTCCAGGGCGAATGGGGTCTCCCGGCCGGACAGGATCCCGGCATCCTGATGCAGCTGTCGGCGGTCATGCAGATCGTGATTGCGCTGGTCCTGGTGTTCCTGGCCTGGAGCATCTTCAAGATGGGCTGGGACAACATGCGGGAGGTGAGAGACAGCGGCATCATGGGCGGTCCATCGGAGCCCGCCGAGCCGCCAGCTGACGACTGACACTCACGTCCCGTATTTTTTCGCGCGCTCTCCCCGACGAGCGGTGGGGACGTCCCAACAGCCCTCGTCAGAGCTGGAGCCGGCGCG
This sequence comes from uncultured Halobacteriales archaeon, assembly GCA_964383875.1. Lineage (GTDB taxonomy): Archaea > Halobacteriota > Halobacteria > Halobacteriales > Haloarculaceae > CAYLJD01. The sequence goes on along the minus strand of CAYLJD010000007.1, from coordinate 23,623 downwards.
TCACGAGGTCCCACCAGCTCGGCTCCGTTTTCTCGATGGGCGTCCAGAGCCGGAATGCCTCTTCCACGTGCGCGTCGCGGCTCGAGACGATGTCCTCGTGCTCGGGCGCGACGACGACGAGGTGGATCTCGTAGTGGCCGTTGAACCCGTACTTGAGCATGGTCCGGTCGCGAAACCCGTCGACGAACTCGCGGACGTCGTCTGACACAAGGTCCGTGACGAGGACGAACACGAAGTCGGTGCTGTAGTGGTCCGGGTCGGGGTCGATCTCCGAGTCAGCCAGATCGTGACCCAACTCGACGAGCGTCTCCAGGTCAGCGACCGTGACATCCGGCTGCCGGCGCGTGTAGACGTGCTCGTAGGTCTCGTGTTCGGCGAAGGTGACCGAGGGATGGAAGAAGTGCTTCTTGTTCAGCATCCGCATCTCGCCGTACAGCTCGAAGTGTTCGCCGCCGACACGGACGTCCTTCTCCAGATTGTAGTTGAACAGCAGCCGGTCGCTCACCCGGTCGATGTACTCGTCGTCCCATTCGGGCACGTCGGGCTCTTCGGCGGGTTCGAGACCCTCGTACGGATCACTCATGCGCGATCCACTCTCCACGGGGTCGGCTGCCGGAACGGGAGGGACGCTGACGCCCGTGGGCCGGCCGACCCCTCGATGCCGCTGGACTCCATGTGCGGAGGTGTGCCGCCTCGGCCAAATACTCTCCGGCGAGCAGACACGACCGCGGAAGGTTTTAGGGAGCGCGCCACGTTACTCAGTACCAGAGCTATGGGCAAGATACGCGAGGCGTGCGGCCGGTGCAGCATGTCCAGCGTCGTGAGCATCACCGACCAGGAGGGCGGCTCAGACCCTTTCGCCGGGGATCGCATCGAGATCCCCGAGGACACGATGCGGAAGGTCTCGTTTCTGACGGTCTGGCTCGGTCGGGTCAAAACCCGTCTCGACAGAGTCGCGACGCGGCTGACGTACGGCGATATCGAGTGACGACTAGTCGCCGTTGACCTCGCGCCGGAGCGTGCCGAACTCGGCGACCCGCTCGGCGTGCGCGTCGTGCTGGTGAATCGACTCTTCGTTTGTCTGTTTCATCGTAACGATGGCCTCGTCCGTGAGATCCGGGAATCGCTCGACGACGCCCTCGGCGAGCGCCCGAACGCAATCCTCGACGAACCGGGCGTTGCGGTGGGCCTCGACGGTCATGTAATCCTCGTCCGGACGCTTGGCGAGATTGTAGACTCGCGCACTCATCGCGGACCGCGCGACGTCGATCAGGTCGTTCAGGTCGACGGCCGGCGCCCCGTCGCTCTCGATGGTGACGGTGGCCCGCCCGCGTTGGGAGTGGCCCGCCTGGGGGACCGCCTCGAGAAACGCGTCGATGGTTTCGTCGTCCACGTCGAGATCGCGGAGCGTCTCTCGTGCCCGCGTCGTCGACATCCCCTGCGAGCACGGACAGACGGTCATTCCTGTCACCCGGGCACCGATGGTCTCTCGCGTCCCATCGTCGGTCGCCGTGGCACTGGCGATGATGTCAGCCGTGCTCTGGCTCTGTCGGCCCGAGACCGGTGTCGTGTCCCGGACGACATACTCGGCCTCCATGCGGACCTCCGCCCGGGAGGTGTAGTCGTGCTTCTCGAGCAGGCGCTCGGCCGCGTCACCACAGACGTCCTCGACGCGGTAGGCCGGTTCGCTGACGGCCGCTTCTAGCGTCTCGTCGATGACCTCCATGTTGCGGCTCATGTCGGCCCCCTTCCGCCACCCTGGCAGGTCGACGAACACTTCGAACTCCGCCATGAGCACGATCGGCCGCTGCGCCCGGCGGTCGATCTTGACGAGCTTCTCGACGCCCGTCACGCCGACGTGGTTGAGTCCGACGCCCACCTCCGGGCGGGCGGCCTGCACGTCCGGCAGTTGCCGACTCATTGTGTGCGAATTGCGCCGGTCGTCGCCTAACGCTTTCGATACCCCGCGCCGGCGCTACCTGATCGGGCCGTCGAGGTCGCGGAAGACGGTCGCGAAGTCCGCGGTGTCGAACTCGTCGAGCGACTCGTCGAGGCCGGTCTGGATCTCCTCCAGACGGGCTTCGAGTCGGGCGAACTGCTCGCTGGCAGCGAGTTCCTCGTCCGATTTGGTGGCCCGGAGGGTGGCAGCTTTCGCGGACAAGGCGTAGTACTCCTGGAGCCCGTCCTCGTAGTCGGTGAGATTGAGGAGCCCGTCGACGGTGGCCAGGAGTTCGTCCCGCGAGACCGGCTTGGTGACGTAGTCGTCGAACCCCATCGCGATCACGTCGAAGTCGGGCTCGACGGCAGTCACCATCGCGACGCGACAGCCGACCTCGCGGTCACGAATCTGTTCGAGGACCTCGTCGCCGGAGATACCGGGCATCCGGCGGTCGAGCAGGACGACGTCGATCGACACGTCGATCATGTCGAGGGCGGCCTGACCGTCGTACGCCACATCGACGATGTACTCGTCCGCCAGCATGGCGGCGTACGCGTCGGCGACGTCGGTTTCGTCGTCCACGACCAGGACGGTTGCCGGATCCCCTGCGACCATTGCTCTAGATGAAATTGGTAACGACCCGGAAAAGGGTACCGGCCCGAGATCGTGTCATTCCGGTACCGATCGCCACCGATTTGCCCACCGAGCGGGAGGCTTTTGCGTTCGCTCGTTCACCGACGGATATGGCCGAGGGTACTGACGGAGCCGGATCCTGGCCGCTCACGCGCCTCATGTCCGAGGTCGTCGGCTCGGGCCACAAATCCGCCGAGGACATGACTCGCGAGCAGGCCCGCGAGGCGATGGCGCGGATACTTGCCGGTGCGCCGTCGCCGACTACGCTCGGGGCGTTCTGGTTGGCGAACCGGTGGAAGCGAAACACCCCGACGGAGCTGGCTGCGTTCGCGGACGTCATGTGCGAGGAGAGCGTCACGGTCGCCGCCCCCGATTGCGATCCCGTCGACTGTGGGGCCAACTACGACGGCAAGCACACGACCGCGCTCCTGGGGGTGGCAGCGGGACTCGTCGCCGCCGAAGCCGGCACGCCGGTCGTGACCCACAGCGGCGACCGGGTTCCTACCCACGAGGCCACCGCCTACAAACACGTCCTCGACGCGCTCGGTGTTCGGACGACCCTCTCGCCCGACGAGAGTGCCGCGATGACCGACGAGATCGGGTTCGGCTTCTACGCCCAGCCGGCGTTCAATCCAGGGATCGACGCCCTCCTGGACCGTCGGCGCGAGATGGGCGTTCGCACGTTCGTGAACACCATCGAAACGCTCGCCAACCCGGCCGACGCCGCGGTCCACCTCGGGAGCTTCTTTCACCTCCCGTTCGCGACGCGGATCATCGACGCCGTCGGCGAGATGCGGTCCCAGACGCTCGACCGGGTCATCATGGTCCAGGGCCTCGAAGGGTACGACGACATCCGCCCGGGAACCACCATCGTCGCCGAGTCACGCGACGACACCCTGACCGATTACGAGATCCAGACTGGTGAGTACGGGATGGACATCGATCGATCGGCGCTTGCCGTGGCCGACGTTGCCGCCGACTCCGCGGCCATCACGGAGGCCGTCCTGGCCGGGGACCGAGACGGCCCGTTCGCGGACGCCGTCGCGCTGAATGCGGCGGTGCGGATCTACGCCGGGGACGGTGCGGCGGACCTCGACGATGGGCTGGCAATGGCCCGCCAGATCATCGACGAGGGCGCGGCGGCCGATCGACTTGCGGCCCTCCGTGCGTTTTGACCTGCGCGGCCCCGATCACCAGCCATATCCGCCCGGCACGCGTCGCCTTACCCATGCCTTCTGACTTGACGGCGACGTTGCACACGACTGCCGGCGACATCGAGATCACGCTGTTCGACGAGCGGGCGCCCCGGACCGTCGAGAACTTTGTCGGCCTCGCGACCGGCGAGCGCGAGTGGGAGCACCCGGAGTCGGGCGCGACCCGCGACGACCCACTCTACGACGACGTCCCCTTTCACCGCGTGATCGAGGACTTCATGATCCAGACCGGCGACCCGACGGGCACCGGCCGCGGCGGGCCGGGCTACACCTTCGACGACGAGTTCCACCCGGAGCTGCGCCACGACGGCCCGGGGACGGTCTCGATGGCCAATCGGGGCCCCGACACCAACGGGTCGCAGTTTTTCATCACGCTGTCGGCGACACCGCATCTCGACGATCAGCACGCCGTCTTCGGCGAGGTACGCGAGGGGATGGACATCGTGGAGACCATCGGCGCGGTCGACACCGACGCCGACGATCGACCGACCGCCGAGATGCTGCTGGAGTCCGTCGAGGTCCACCGCTGAGACCGGAAGGCGCAAGGGCCGTGGCGCGGTACCCCAGCTATGGCCGATCGGGAGTCCGTCGACCCGGCATCGATCGGGGAACGCGACGCCCCGCCCGTCGACGACAAACCCTACAAGGTAATCTTCGAGGCCAACGGGTGCATTGGCACGGGCAAGTGCGCCGCGGTCTCGGACAACTGGACCCTCGACATCGCCACGGGGATCGCCGCCCCGGACGTGTTTTTCCTCGACGATGCCGCGGTCGAGTCGAACGTTCGGGCGGCGGAGGTGTGTCCGGCGAAGAAGGATCGCGGCGTCATCCACGTCGTCGACCGGCGGACGGGTGAGGAAATCGCCCCCGATCCCCACGGTGATGGGACACTCTCCGTGGACTGGTGAGGATGGCAGTGCGCGTCTCTCTCCGGCGGATGGCGAACACGGTGTTGGTCGTCGTCGGCGCATTTCTCATCGGCGGCGTGCTCCACCGGGCGTTCGTCACCGGCGAGGGTGAGCTGCTGGCCCCGTCACCCGTCGCCCGGATCGTGCTCGGCATCGGGGTGCTGCTGGTTGCCTACTTCGTTCGGGTCCCGCGGGGGGAGTGGCGGAGTGCCGGCGAGTCGGGCGACGACACCGAGTGACCGAGCAGTACTACGCGGGCACCAACTCCACCGTCGTCTCCGCGGCCACCCCGTTGGCTGCTGGATCCGGCACTGACAGGCGGACGCCGATGGTATATGCGCCGGGCGCGGCCGGTTCCCACTCGTCTGCAGTGACGCGAAACCGGCCGGACCACTGACGCTCGAAGCGCTTTCGCTCGCCACGCTCGAATCGAAAACCGCTCGCGTCGCTCGGCACGGTCCCGACGTGCGAGGCCGCCGTCACCCCGTCGACGTGCCACGTCCAGGGGACGGGCGAGTCGACTGGGACCGTGATCGGGATCGGGAGCCGGTTGCGGAGCGTGACGGTGAACGGTACGCGACCCCCAACCGGATAGGTCGACTGCGGCGTCGACACGTCCACAGATATCGCCCGATATCGCAGCCAGTGGGGGACGAGCAGCCGGCTGAGGAGTCCGCTCGGGACCGACCGCATCGCTGCGGGACGCTCCGTCGGCGCCGCGTCCTCGGGGGCGAACGGGTCCGTCTCGTCCCGGTGGAGGGCGGCGGACTCGTAGATCCGGCGCATCGGCGAGCGATACGGGTACGGGTTGCTAAAGGATTGGGACCGTTCGTCGCACCGAGTCCAGCGCCCACACTCACCTGGCGTATTCCCCGTCAGTGCAGGAATTCGCCCCCGTCGCCGGGCTCGTGGGACGCATTCTCGTCGGCATAGAGGAGGCAGGCGATCTCGTGGGACTCGTCTCCCGGCCGGAGCGTCGGATGGTGGACTTCGCAGGGTGACTCGAGACTCGCGAGCCGGTCGTGGGCTGCGTCGACGTCTCCGGCAGAGAGCTGCTCGATGGCCTCGTCGAGAGTCGATTCGGCAACGCGGTCACCGAGGGCTTCGGGGAGGTCGAACGCCTCGCGAACCAGCTCGTCCATGGACGCCCGCGAGCGTGGCTCCAGATCCTCCGCGGCCGCGCTGGGGAACAGCGGTTCGATCCCGTCGGCGTCCCGGAGCCGGAGTTTGAAAGCGAGTAACTGTCGCCAGACGCCCTGTTCGACGTCGAGATCCGGTGGAATCACTCGCGGGCACCGGGTGTGGAACCGACACCCGGACGGGGGATCGATCGGTGAGGGGACGGTTCCCGGCAGCAGGATCTGGTCGCCCTCCCAGCGCGGATCGGGCTCCGGGATGGCCGAGAGGAGCGCCTCAGTGTACGGGTGGTGGGGTGGCTCGAACACCGCCGTGGTCGTCCCGCGTTCGACGATCTCGCCGAGATACATCACCGCGACCCGGTCGGCGATGTGTTCGACGACACTGAGGTCGTGCGCGATGAACACGTACGAGAGGCCGAACGCGTCCTGGAGGTCCGCGAGGAGGTTCAAGATCTGGGCCTGGACGCTGACGTCGAGGGCGCTGACGGGTTCGTCACAGACGATCACCTCCGGGTCGACCGCGAGCGCCCTCGCGATGCCGATGCGCTGGCGCTGGCCGCCCGAGAATTCGTGGGGATACCGGGGGGCGTGGCGCGGACGCAGCCCCACCGTCTCGAGCAGTTCCCCGACGCGGTCGGCGCGTGCCTCGCCGCTCGCGATGTCGTGGATTTCGAGGGGCTCACCGACGATGTCGCCCACGGTGAGCCGCGGATTGAGGCTCGAGATGGGGTCCTGGAAGACGTACTGGAGGTCGGTCCGGAGTTCCCGCAGCCTGGCGGCCGATGCTGCCGTCAGGTCCTCGCCGCGGTAGTGGATCGTCCCGTCGGTGGGCTCGATCAGCCGCAAAAGCGTCCGTCCGAGCGTGGTCTTCCCACAGCCGCTCTCGCCGACGACGCCGAGGGTCTCCCCCTCGGCCAGCGCGAGATCGACGCCGTCGACGGCCCTGACCTGTTGGGAGCGGCCACGCAACCGGTCGAGGAAGCCGTCGCTCGTCTCGAAGTACGTGACGAGGTTCTCCGCCCGCAGGATCGGCTCCCCGCTACTCATGTGTGTCTCCCGGCGGGTTCGTCTCACGGACGTCGACGGCGAAATCGAGCCCCTCGTCGAGGTCCCCCGTGTACTCGAGACAGGCCGCGACGTGGCTCCGCTCTCCGGCCGCCGGTTCGATCCCTGTCTCCGGATCGACGAGGCGCGGCTGTGTGTGCGCACAGACGTCTTCGGCGTAGGGACACCGCGGGTGGAACCGACAGCCCGAGGGGACGTCGACGAGATCCGGCATCCGGCCAGGGATGGCCGGGAGACGGTCGCGGTCGTCGCCAAGCCGGGGAATTGACGCCATCAATCCGGCCGTGTATGGGTGTTTCGGGTCGTAGAACAGGTCGTCAACGTCGGCCTTCTCGACGGCCCGGCCGGCGTACATGACCATCACCCGGTCGCACGCGCCGGCGATCACCCCGAGATCGTGTGTGATGAGCTGGACGGCGACGTCGAACTCGGCAGCCAGCGTCTCGAGGCGGTCGAGAATGGTCGCCTCCGTCGTCACGTCGAGGGCTGTCGTCGGTTCGTCGGCGATCAGCAGGTCGGGCTCACAGGACAGTGCCATCGCAATGACGACCCGCTGTCGCATCCCGCCGGAGAACTGGTGGGGGTACTCACCGTAGCGGGCGGCGGCGTCGGGGATGCCGACAGTGTCGAGGAGATTGATCGCCCGCTCGCGGGCCGCCGACTCCCCGTAGTCGAGATGGTGCCTGATCGCCTCGGCGATCTGCTCACCAACGGTGTAGACGGGGTTGAGAGCGGCCGCGGCGTCCTGGAAGATCATGGCGATCTCGTTGCCTCTGACCGCGCGGAGGTCGGACTCGTCCAACGTGCGGAGATCCCGGCCGTTGAACCGAATCTCGCCGGACTCGATCCGGCCCGGCTCGTTGACGAGGCCCATGAGCGACAGCGCAGTCACACTCTTGCCCGCACCGCTTTCGCCCACCACCCCGTACGTCTCCCCGGCGTGCACCTGGTAGGAGAGGTCGTCGACGGCCGTCACGACCCCAGCCTCGGTGTAAAAGGAGACAGTCAGGTCGGACACCTCTAGCAGCGCCACTAGCCGCCACCACCCTGTCGCCGACTGGGCCCCGCCTGCGCGTCGAGGGCGTCGTTGATGCCGTCACCGATCAGGTTCATCGCCATCACGAACGCGAAGATCGCCCCGCCAGGGAAGACCGTCGCCCACCAGGGGATCGTCCCACCGGGGCCCTGGATGAGCGTCTCGCGGGTCTGGTCGAGCATCGTCCCCCACTCGGGCGTCCCCGGGGGGAAGCCGAGGCCGAGAAACCCGAGTGCGGCCACACCGATGACGACCGTTCCGACGGAGAGGGAGGCCTGGACGATCAGTGGGGCGACCGCGTTGGGGACGACGTGTCGGAAGATGATCGAACGGTCCCGGGCGCCGAGGGCCCGTGCCGCCAGGACGTATTCGTGCTGTTTGACCTGCAGGATCTCGCCGCGAATCAGCCGCGCGTAGCCGGCCCAGCCGAAGAGGCTGAACGCGATCACGAGCTGGACGTATCCGCCGCCGAGCATGGCCACGATGACCAGCGCCAGGACGAGTCCCGGGAACGCGAAGATCACGTCGACGATTCGCATCATGACTTCGTCGACGCGCCCGCCGTAGTAGCCCGCGATCGCCCCGTAGACGAGGCCGGCCGAGCCCGTCAGGAGGACGACAACGAACCCGATCGAGATGCTGGCCCGGCCGCCGACGAGCACCCGCGAGAACAGGTCCCGGGCGGCCGCGTCGGTCCCCATCGGATGGGCGAGCGACGGCGGCGCGTACCGGCCGACGTCGATACCCGGTTCGAGGTAGAGAATCGTGCTCGGGTCGTACGGCGCGAGGGCGATCGGCTGGATCGGGATGCCCCCCACGACGATCGGTCGGGCGACGATCGACACGACGGTCATCAGGGCGACGATCCAGAATCCGAAGACGGCTGTTCGGTTGCGCCGAAACCGCCGCCAGGCGCGGCGCCAGCGCGAGGTCGTGGGCTGACGCTCGGCCGCCGTCGGCACGGCCGCAGGTGTCTCGACGGCTGCCGTGTCGAACCCGGTGATCCGTATCCGTCCGCGTTCTGATGCCATGTTAGTCGTACCTGATTCGGGGGTCGAGGATGGCGTAGACGATGTCGGCGAGGAGATTCGCGAGGACGATCGCCACACCGGTGAACAGCGTGATCGCGAGGATGAGGTCGATCTCGCGAAGCTGGATCGCGGCAACGAGTTCCCGGCCGAGGCCGGGCCAGCCGAAGACCGTCTCGACGACAACCGATCCCGCGACGATGTTCGCCGTCAGGAACGCGGCGACCGTGGTGACCGAAATCAGGGAGTTCCGGAGGACGTGCTTGAGGACCACCGTGCGCTCGGGCAGGCCTTTGGCCCGGGCGGCAGTGACGTACTCCTTGTTCAGTTCCTCGGCCATCGACGACCGCATGATCCGCATGAGGGTGGCGGCCGCCGCCGTCCCGATCGTCAGCCCCGGCAGGACGAGAAACCAGAGCATCTCCGGCGCCCAGAGCGGGGCCCGTGGCGGGAGGACCGGCCAGAGGTCGAGCCAGAGAGCGAACACGAGGATCAGCATGAGGCCCAGCCAGAAGTTCGGAATCGAGATGCCCGAGAGGGCGAGAACGCGACTCAGGTGGTCGCCGAGGCGGTCCTTCCGGACCGCGGCGTAGATGCCGGTCGGGATCGCGATCAGCAGCGCGAACGCCCAGCCGAACAGGCCGAGGGCGACCGTCTCGGGGATCCGGTCGGCGACGACGGCGGCGACGTCCTCGTTGGTCGTGATGACAGTCCCGAAGTCGCCCTGGACGACGCCGTGCAGCCAGGTCAGGTACTGTTCCCAGACGGGGCGGTCCAGCCCCAGGCGGTCCCGAATCGCGGCCTCCTCGGCGGGCGAGATGTTCGGATTGAACGACACCATGAGGTCGACCGGATCCCCTGGCGTCACGTGGACGAGCGCGAACGTCACGAGCGACACGCCCAGCAGTATCGGCACGACGAGGGCGATCCGGACGGCGACGAACCGGCGGAGACTCATTGCTTCGAATCGGTGGCGGTCAGTCCTCCCGGTCGAGGTAGGTGAGCTGTTCTTCCATCGGCGAGTAGAGTCCGTACCCGATGATGTCCTGCGTGCTCGGGTAGGTATTGAACCCATGCACGGTGTCGCTGACGACGCCGACGTTGATGCTGTGTGTCGTATACGAGTTCGCGTTCAGCTCGAGAACCCGCTCCCACACCTGCTCGTACCGCTGTCGGCGCAGGTCGGGATCCTCCACCACGTCCACGCCGTAGCGGGCCTCCCGGAGCGCCTCGTTCAGTGCCGGGTCGTCGATGGCCTGGAAGTTGCAACACTGGCCGAAGTTGTCCGGGTGGTGAATCGCCTTGGCGTAGCCGTGGGGGCCGAACCCGCCCGAGAGCCCGATGAACCCGATCTTGCCGGTGTTCTGGTACTGGCCGCCCATCAGGTTCCCGACGAACGTGAGGAACTCTGTGGTTTCGACGTTCGTCTCGAAGTACTCCGTGTTCGCCATGGACTCGGCGATGAGTTGGAGCGTGCGGACGCGGTCGTCGGTCTCGGAGTTCGTCTCGAGCGTGACCTCGATGGGGGTCTCGATGCCCCGTTCGTCGACGACTGCCTGGGCGAGTTCGCCCGCGCGCTCCGGATCGTACTCGTTGTAGGACCGGAGTTCTGCCTCGAGTGCCTCGTAGTCGGTCGTGCCGTCGCGAGCCGCCAGTGGGGGCAGTGGGACCCACGCCGGCGTCTCCCAGCCGAGGAAGATCTCGTCGACGATCTGTTCGCGCGGAATGAGGTGGTTGACGGCCCGTCGGAGTCTGGAGTCGTCCCAGGGCTCGACGCCGACCGGGAACTGCATGAACGTGTAGCCGGCGCCGTCGGTCGCGGATGTGCGGAACGCGTCAGCGGCCTGAAAGTCGCTGAGGGCACTCGCCGAGAGTCCGAAAGCCATGTCGAGCTCGCCGCTCTGCAGGGCGGCGGAGCGTTGGGCAGGATCGGAGACGATCCGGATGTCGATTTCGTCGACGACCGGACCGTCGGGGAAGTCCGCGCTGCCGTCGAACCAGTCCTTGCGGTCGGTTTCGAACCACCAGTCGTCGTTGCGGGAGACACGAACGACCTCCTGGCTCTGGAATTCCTCGAAGACGAATGCGCCACTGCCGATCGGGTCGTTGCCCTGCCGGGGGTCGTTCGCCTCTGGGGGGAGATCGGTCACCGCGGTCGGAAACACGGGCCAGCCCCCGAGTTCGCGGATGGCCGCTGCGTCGGGCTCCTGGACGTACAGGTCCACGGTGTAGTCGTCGGCAGCCGACACGTGGAGGAGCGAGTCGAACAGCTGGCCCGACAGCGCAGAGTTCTCGACCCGGCTGTATGACGCGACGACGTTGTCGGCGGTCAACTCCTCGCCGTCGTGAAAGGTGATTCCCTCGTGGAGCGAGAACTGGAAGTGCATCCCGTAGGTCCCGTCGGCCACGGCGTCCGGAGCCTCCTCGACGGTGAGGAACTGTCCCTCGCCGGACGCCGGGTCGTTGTCGGGGTGGGCGGCGACGACCTGCGCCTCGACGTCGGGGAGGCCTCGCTCGGTGAAGCCAGCCGTTCGCATGTACGGCTCGTAGTCCCCGGGCCCAACGTCAGCGACGGCCACGCGCTCCCAGGACGTGGCGAGCCAGGGATAGAGTTCGCCGGTGGCGTCGGTCGTCACCATGCCTTCGTAGAGGAGGTTGTGGATGATCGAGGCTTGGGCCGAGCTGCTCCACGGGACGTCGAAGGTGTCGACGTCCTCGCCGATGGCGGTCCGGAACGTCCCGCCGTCCTGAATGTCGGCCGGGTCGACCGAGACGCGGTCCATCACGGGGTCGACCCCGCCGTCGCCCCCATCACCGTCGGACGGGCTAGCACACCCCGCAACCGACAGTGCGGTGGCGCCGGCCATGCCCTGCAAGACTCGGCGTCGTGACAGTTCGTCGGATCGTCCAGCGGCGTGCCCTATCGCCATGCCTGTGTCACCAGTGTGTACCGGGGCCGGTTATATCCATGTGTCAAAACGATTGCCGTGGTGACAGGATACGGCATCGCAGGTGGTGGGACACGTCCGGATCGACGATGGCTCTCGGCTCGGAGTTCCGGGCTGCGGTGGACCGTAAGGGACATTCCGCGACGGATCCGACGGACGCACGGGCGAGGGTCGCCGAGCCTGGCCAAAGGCGGTGGGCTTAAGACCCGCTCCCGTAGGGGTCCATGGGTTCGAATCCCATCCCTCGCATCCGATTCTGTACTCTCGGGCACGGACTCACGCATAGTCGAGCGACTCGAACGGATCCGTCACCACTGCCAGTTCCCTTCCAGATCATCCATGGGACGCAGGCGCAACACCACAGTTTCGGCCGGAGGGAGGTTCAACGACGCCCTGTTGACATCCGGAGCACGTGCCCGGGGCCGCACGGTGACGCTGGGGCCACGTTCAGTCACTCGATGCTACTCAGTGGTGTCAGCATCGCGCAAGACGACACCAATTGCGCGTCGTAACTCCTCAAAAGCCTCTCGGCTCGACATATCGTTTTCATCAGCCAATTCAACTGTCGAGACTTCCCGCGGAACTTTGAAATACCCATTCCGAACGGCACTCTGCAGGAGTTCGCGCTGCGTGTCGGACAGATCAAACGGGGCTCTATGGTTTGACGGCATGCGTGTTCACCAGCCTTGCGGGAGCGCTCAATCTCGGGCAATCGACGCTCGTATGGATCTGTGGCCGCCGGAGGGTTAGGTGTTCACAACCCAGCGGAAGTAGTCTGATAGCGGATTGGCGCCCGCTTTTCGATTCGCGTGCAAACGCCTCTCAGGACGGTGTCAGACGCACCGTTCTGAACATAGCGGAGTGACTCATGGCACCGCTCACAACAGATGAGCTCCGTCCCGGTCAAACAACACGTGATCGTTCATGTGCGCGAGTGGACCATCGCTAGGCGATCCGCCTCCACACCCGTCGACCGATGAGTCCGAGACCGCCGAGCATGGCAATTCCACTCCCCACAACCGGTTGCAGGAGGCTCGCGATCGAGCTCTCACTCACACTCACGTCCACCCGGTAGAGGTCGCCTTTGTACCGAACGTAGGTGTTGCTGAGTGCAGGTGCCTCGCTCCCGCTCCATCGCTCGCCCTGGAGCACCTCGAGGAACTCTAATTGGGCGTCCGTATTCAGGTCACCAAACTGCCTCACCTCGTCTGGTGGTGCATCGGAGGCCGCACTGATGCTCAGTGAATAGATGGGTTCGGGCGGTGCCGTCACGACGAGTCCGATACCGAGCAGTGCGAGGACGACGAGCCCCACATCCGTCCGATCCATTGCCCCAGAAGCCGGAGTCAGCACCAAGTGCTTTGTGGACTCGTGATCCCGAGGCATGGTCCGTTCACAGTCCATCGATCTCGGCCCTGTCACAGCGATCTGTCTGGCAGGCGATGCGCTCGATATTCAGCACGCTGAACGTCAACCGCGCGTCTCGTGACCGAATTGCGTGCCAAATCGGGATTGCAGCGTCATTTGCTCCAGAATATGGGAATGCACCTCCGCAGAGACGGTGTCGGGTGACCACCGGCAGACTCTCCGGATGGCGCGGGCTCGCTCCGTGAAGGATGTCGATCGGATCCGCGACGCCGTCCTGCTCTCCGCTGCGCCCGCTCTTCTCGACGCCGCGGCGGTTCCAGCACCGTCCACGCACGCGTGCGGATTGCCGGGCGTTCCTCCCGGCTGTTTCGAGGAGTTCGCGCTGTGGTGGTGGCCTCGTCGCCCTCGACGGTGTTCGGACGGTCGACCCACACGCCGTGGCGGTCGTCAGCGCCGTCGGGGGCGCGGCGTCACTGTTGCCCGTTGGGCTCGATCGCGTGCTGGGTGCGCTCGTCGACGTGGATCAGATGACAGAGCGGATTGCCCGGATAGACGACAGGGTTTTCCAGCACGCCCAACAGCAGCCCGGTGAATGGAGCGGTGACCGGCGTCGTCCGGTTTTTGAACGGGTCCGCGATGGTGGCGATGGTCTCGCCCTCGTGAACCAGATCGCCGCGCTGGGCGCGGAAGTCGACGAGGCCCCCAGCGTCTGCCCGGAGCCAGGTCTTCTCAGCCGAATCGGCGACGACCGTTCGCCAGCCGGGCCACCGCACCGACTCCGAGGGCAACAGTTCGAACTCTGCGAAGACGCTCTGTACCCCCTCGAGGGCGCGGTCGATGAACTCGCGCTGGAACCGGTGGGCCTCGCCCATCTCGACGGTCACGGTCGGGATACCGGATTGGGTGGCTTCCCGGCGTAGTGAGCCTGCCGGACCGTCGCCGGCGATGATCACGTTCGAGGCAAATGCGTACGCGAGCCGCGCCGTTCGCTCGTCGTCCATGTCGGCCCGGACGTGGAGCAGATTGGACCGGCCACGGGTCGACGTGTGAAAGTCGAGACCGAAGTCACACGGCGAGATGAAATTTCGGTAGATTGCGGCTGCCAGCCGCTTGGCGCTCGTGCTCTCCGGGTCGCCCGGGAACGACCGGTTCAGATCCCGGTCGTAGATGGGGAGGTACCGCTGCTGGACGACGAAGCCTGGGACGTTTAGCACCGGCAGACAGACGAGCGTCCCCGCGAGGTCGGTCAGGTCCCACTCGTTGGCGACCTCGCGCACGACCTCGACACCGTTGAGTTCGTCCCCGTGGCCGGCCGCCGAGAGAAATACCGTGGGCCCGGGCTCCGTGCCGTTCACGATCGTGACAGGCATCCGGACGGGATCACCGAGATAGGTTTCGGTGACGGTGTAGCGGAGACTCTGCGTCTCGCCGGGCTCGACGCGCCCGCCCTGATACGAAAACGGTTCGGCCGCGGTCATCGTTGATCAGCGCGGAAACCCACCGCTTCAGCGGTGGGAGGAAGCGCGTTCGCATGCCCATCCATCGGCCGCCGAAGGCAGGACCGACTCCCCCGCCGATGTATCATTTTAAAAGGCATGTCGGGGCCAACGCTCGTATGGAGGTGCGGCGCGCGGTCCCGGTCACACACGAAGTGACCGCGAGCGTCGCCGCCCTCCTGCACGGAACTATCAACACGTTCCGTGGTGCCGCGAGGTACGTCGACGTCACACACCTCCGTTCGTCGCACAAGCCTTCGGACGGAGACGCACCCGTAGGCGTGCGTATAAACGCCGGGGCCATGACCGAGAGCGGGTTTGTCCCCGCACCAGGTTTGGTTCGATCGGGAGTCCATGGTGAAAGCCCACCCGCTTGAGCGGTGGGTCGCTTACGTCTCTCCTGTGGTGGCGACGAACAAACCGTTGGCGCTGTGTTCGCCCCGCGGGCCTTTTCGGGTCGGCTCCCCTAGACTGGCTATGCCAAACGCGGTGGAGGACATCACGGTCGGTGTTCTGGGCCTGCACATCAGCAAGGAAACGAAGGCCATCCTCAACGCCGCCGAGGCGCTCGGATACGGCACCGAGTGGCTCCGGCGGGAGAACACCGCCGTCTCCATTCGCGACAGCACCGTGACGACGGAGCCGGCAGTTGACGTTGTCGTCAACCGACTGCTGTTGTCGACGACGGAGTACCCGGCCGAGGAGATCGGCCTGGCGAACACCGTCGCTGGATCGCTCCCGATGTTGAACCCGCCGGGAGCGGTCACGACGGCGATGCACAAATACGCCACCGCCGTCGCACTCGCGAATGCGGGCGTGGCGGTTCCCGACGCGCTGCTCGCCCTGTCGAGTGACCGCTTCAACGCCGACCGCGAGCGGTTCGGCGAGCGGGCCGTCTACAAGACGGCCATTGGGACCCACGGGGGCGGCGCGTGGCAGGTCGAGCTGGCTGAACCGGTGAATCCACGAGTCGGCGATCGGCAGGCGTTCCTCCAGGAATTCATCGACCCGCCAGGCGACAGGCCCTTCGACGCCCGCGTCTACGTCGTCGACGGGTCGGTCCGCGGCGCCATGTTCCGCCACGCCCAGGACGGTGAGTGGCGAACCAACGTCTCACTCGGTGGCGAGGTCACGGATGCGACGGGGAAGATCCCGGACGAGGCGCTCGAGCGGGCGACCCGCGCGGCCGACGTCGTTGGGCTCGACTACGCCGGTGTCGACCTCATCCCGAAGGGCGACGACTGGCTGGTGCTCGAAGTCAATCCGACCGCGGGCTTTCGCGGCCTGTTCGAGGCGACGGGGCAGAGCCCGGCGCCGTACATTGCCGCCGCGGCGGTCGAGGCCGCCGGTGGGACCCTCGATTACGAGCGCGTCGCGGAGTTGTCGCGGTCGCTCGACGACTCCAAACCCACCTGTACGCCGGCGAAATCCCGACCGGCGGCGAGAGAACAAGGGGTCATCGGGTTCGTCGAGGAGGTCCTCCTCAGCGGGACTCGCGGGTCGACGACCGTCCAGGGGAAAGCCGACACCGGCGCGGCCCGCACCAGCATCGACTCCGCACTGGCGGCAGAAATCGGGACGGGCCCGATCAAAGACGTCGTCCGGATCAAGTCCGGGAGTACCAAACGTGGCCGGACCCGCCCGCTGGTGGATGTCGTCGTTGGCGTCAAGGGCACGCAGCACACGGTGACCGCCAGCGTCGAGGACCGCGGCCACATGGACTACCCGTTACTGCTCGGGCGGGACATCCTTGAGCACTACCACGTCGACGTCACGCGCGGCGCAGAGGCTGGACCGGACTCGGAGGAGTGATCAGTCTCTGTCGGCGAGGTGGACGGACCTGTCGAGTCCGACGCGACGGAACGACTTTGATACGGGAGCCCGCTTTT
This sequence comes from uncultured Halobacteriales archaeon, assembly GCA_964383875.1. Classification (GTDB taxonomy): domain Archaea; phylum Halobacteriota; class Halobacteria; order Halobacteriales; family Haloarculaceae; genus CAYLJD01. The sequence goes on along the minus strand of CAYLJD010000007.1, from coordinate 6,960 downwards.
CGACTCACCAATGAACGCGGAGATCGCACTCTTCGACGGTGTCGACGAACTCGACGCGCTCGGTCCGTACGAGGTGCTGTCGAATGGGGCCGCGGCAGGAGCGCCACTGTCGGTCACGCTTCGGACCCTGTCGGAGCCGCGGACCGTCACGGGCAGCCACGGGGCGCGAATCGAATCGCACGGGACGCTTGGCGAGACGGATCCGGCCCTCGTCGTCGTTCCCGGCGGCGGGTGGAACGACCGGGACGAGACTGGCGCCTGGGCCGAGGCCGAACGGGGTGCCCTCCCCGAGCACGTCGCTCAGGCGGCAGCGAGGGGCGCGACGCTCGCTTCAGTCTGTACTGGCGCGATGCTGCTGGCACGCGCCGGACTCCTCGACGGCCGGCCGGCGACGACCCACCACGGGGCGCTGGCGGACCTGCGCGAGACCGAGGCGACAGTTGTCGAGGCCCGCGTCGTCGACGACGGGGACGTGCTCACGGCCGGGGGTGTGACGTCGGGGCTCGACCTGGCGTTGCATCTGCTGGAGCGCGAGTTCGGATCGGAGACGGCGCGAGCCGTCGAGCACGGGATGGAATACGAGCGCCGGGGCGACGTCCATCGCGGTGGCGCCTAGCAGCGCTCGTTCCAGGCGCGCCAGTCCGCGGTGTTCGCCAGATCGACGGTGAGTTCCCGACTGCAGTCGGGACAGTGGAACGACACCGTCGAGCGGTACTGCGGGTACGTCGCCCCGGTCCCGTGCTCGGTACAGGTCACCTCGAGCTCAGCCGGGACGCCTTCCGGAACCGTGATTTCGTAGCGCGCCATCGTCGCCGTCTTCGCGCTCGATGGAGTTAACTCGCCGGTGGTCCGCACACGACGCGCTTTTGGCGGCCAGCGGTGTATTCGTCGCAAATGAGCGAGGACTTGCCGGCGGAGATTGCCCGGGCGCTCGCCGACCACGACGCGTTCGTGGCCGCGGCCGACGGCCACCGCGTGACGACGACGGTCTTCGACGCGACACTCGCGGTTGCCGAACCCACAGCATCACCGCCCCGCTACCGCGTGACGGTGACCGTGCCGAGCCTCGAAGCCGCGACCAGCGACCCCGTAGGCCAGGCGGTCGCAGACGGGTGGTTCGAGACGTTCGAACGCCGGCTTGACGACGCGCCGACGGCCACCCGGGCCGGGGTCGACCTCGACGACGTCTCAGTCGAGCGGGACGGACTGGACGTCGTCGTGACGTACACGTTCGGGTGGGCTGACGCCGCGGGGGCGGTCGCGATCGCCAAAACGCTCGTCGAGTACGTCGAGGGGACCTACGTCGAGGGCGTGATCCCCGGCTACGAATACGAACCGCCGGTTGCTGACCTGCTGAGCGCGGCCGAGACCGGTGGGGACGCACGCCGCGGTGGCACGCCACTCTAGCGGGCCTGCCCACGCACTCTGCGGACCCTAGTCCATCGCGATGTAGGTCTGCGTGTCCTCGACGCCCTCGATGCCCTGGATGTGCGTCGCGGCCACGTCTTTCACCTCTGCCGGCGAGCCGACGTCCACGACCACGATCAGGTCGACGTCGCCAGCGACGATGTGTGCCCGCTCGACACCGGGGACCTCCTCGACGGCCGAGCGGAGTCGGTCCGCCTCTCCCGTGTGTGCCTTGATCATCACGTAGGCTCTGACCATGTCACGCACCTCCCGCGGCCGCGCGGCCCGTCTCGCCGACGATCAGGCTCCGTACGTCACTCAGCCGGTCGAAGTCGGTGAGGACGACCAGTCGATCGCCGAGGTCGAGCGAGTCGTCCTGTGAGGGGAGTCCGAGCGACCCGTCGGCCTTGCCGTAGGCGATCAACCGGGTGTTCGCCGGGAGCTCGACCTCGCTCAGGCTGTAGCCCCGCACCGGCGACGCCTCGGTCACGGTGAACTCGACGAGCTGGAGTTCCTGGGCGATGTCGGCGATCGCCGTGATGTTGCCCCCGAGGAGCGCGTTTTTCGCCATGATCGCCCCGAGGCGCTCCGGGTAGATCACCTCGTTCACTTCGTCGGCGTACTGCCGGTAGATGTCTTCGCGGTAGTCCTCGTCGATCCGCATGACGGTCCGGCAGCCGGCGTGGTTGGCGATCATGCAGACGGCGAAGTTCGTGTTGAGATCGCCGGTGAGCGCCCCCACGGCGTCTGCGTCCCCGACGCCCGCCTCATGGAGCGTCTCCTCGAGGGAGCCGTCGCCTTGCACGACGGTGAATCCCTCCCGCCGGGCCCGCGCTGCGGCCGCCTCCTCCGCCTCGACGAGGGACACCTCGTGGCCGCTTTCCTCGAGGGCTCGAGCGGTGCGGAGGCCCACCCGCCCCGCGCCGACGATCACGAATCGCATGGGCCGACGTACGGCGAGCCACGTGAATAATCTTGTCCACGGCCCGGACGCGCCCGTCCGCCCACGCCCGTCCGTGCGTCTGCACGCGGATTCGGGCGGGGGAAGGCTTTTGCAATGTGACCGAGTACCACGGGCCAGCGATGGTCCGGGCGTTCATCATGGTGAAGACGGCGTCGGGGCGGTCCGCCGACCTCCAGGAGACCATCGCGGGGGTCGACGGCGTCGCCGAGGCCCACGTCGTCGCCGGCCAGTACGACATCATCGTCGAAGCCGAGGGCGAGGAGGTCTACGACGTGATCCACACCGTGGCGACACGGGTTCGCGATCTCGAGGGGGTCCACGACACCCGGACCTACATCTGTCTGGAGTGATTTCCGTCCGTCACGCCAAAGGCCCACCGGTGCGTAGCCACCGGCATGGTCGCCGCGCTCCATCTTGTTGCCCTCCTCGGGCTCGTCTTCGTCAACACGGCAGTCGCGGCCCTCGGGACGCGCTTTTTCCGGGTTCGGCTGCACACCAGCTGGGGGAGCGCACTCTACACGGCGACACTGCTGCCGGTCGTGTTGCTCGTGATCACGCTGCTCGTGGGCGGCGTCATCGGCCTCGGACCGGACCTCGGCACCCCGGCGGCCGTCGTCGGACTCACGATCGTGGTGCCGCTCGCCCTCGGCGTGGCCTTCGATTACTTCTGGATGCCGGCGCCGGAGGAGGTCGACCTTCCACAGGCCGGCGAACGCCGCCGGCCACGGTCGCGGCGCGAGTGAGCTAGAGGGCTGCCTCGATGGCCTCGCGGGCCTCACGCACCACGACGTCCGCATCCGTCGTGGCGTCGATTCGGACGAACCGGTCGGGCTCGTCGGCGATCAGCCGCTCGTAGTTGTCCCGCACTCGGGCCAGGTAGCCCGACTGCTCGAACTTCGTCTCGCCGCCGCTCCGGGTCGCGGCCGTGTCGGGATCGACGTCCAGGTAGATGGTGAGATCTGGGGGTCGCGTCCAGGGCTGGTGGATGTCCTTGACGAAGGCCACGGGGTCGGCAAACCGCTCAGCGAGGGTCGCGCCCTGGTAGGCGTACCGGGAGTCCGCGTAGCGGTCGGAGACGACGATCTCGCCACGATCGAGCGCCGGCTGGATGGTGGACGCGAGGTGGGCGGCGTGGTCAGCGGTGTAGAGGAACAGTTCCGCCAGCGGGTCCGCGTCGGCGTCCGCGATCGAGCGGGCGACCGCGTCGCCGTACCAGCTCTCGGTCGGCTCGCGGGTGAAGGTCGCGTCCGCGAGGACGTCGGCGTCTCTGAGGGCCCGCACGACCGTCGTCTTCCCACTCCCGTCGAGGCCCTCGAGGGTCACGAGCATGGACACGTTCCGGCCCGCCGGTACGTAAACGCGCCGGACGGCACGACGGGGATTTATCCCTCGGACACGACTAGCGTGTGTCATGGACGTGCTCGTTGTCGGCGGGAGCGGCTTCATCGGACAGCACCTGTGCCCGGCTCTCCTCGACCGCGGGCACGACGTCGCGGCCCTCTCGCGCGATCCCGAGGACGACGCGCTTCCCGACGCGGTCGAGACGATCCCCGGCGACGTCACGGCCTACGATTCCATCGAGGCGGCCTTCGAGGGCCGGGATGCCGTCGTGAACCTCGTCGCGCTGTCGCCCCTGTTCAAGCCCCGCGGCGGTCGGGCGATGCACGACCGCGTCCACCGGGGTGGCACCGACCACTGTGTTCGGGCCGCGGAGGCCCACGACGTCGACCGGTTCGTCCAGATGTCCGGGATCCACGCCGATCCGAACGCCGATACCGCCTACCTCCGGGCGAAGGGCGAGGCCGAGGCTATCGTTCGCGACGCGTCGCTCGACTGGGTGATCCTCCGGCCGACGATCGTCTTCGGCGACGGCGACGAGTTCGCCGACTTCGTCACGCTCCTGACGACGCCGGTCGTGACGGGGCTTCCCGGCGGCGGGTCGGTGCGCTACCAGCCGCTCTTCGTCGACGACGTCGTCGACATCCTCGTGGCCTGTGTCGAAGACGACGAACTCGGGGGTGGGGTTTACGAAGTCGGCGGCCCGGAGGAACTGACTCTGGCGACGGTCACCAGACTCGTCTACCGGGCCCGGGGCTCGAAGACCCGGATCCTCCCGATCCCGACGCCACTTGCGAAGCTTGGTCTGCGCGTGCTCGATCCCCTGCCGTTCTTCCCGCTCGGTGCCGATCAGGCGACGTCGATGGACGTCGACCTGGTGGTCGATCACAACGACATCGACGCCTTCGACATCGAGCCGGCGTCGATGACGACGTACGCCGAGTACCTCGGACTCGAGTAATCGACGGGGTCGCTCCGTCAGAGTTATTCACCGGTTTGCCCACCGCCCATACGATGACCCGGTTTCGCCGCCTGCGCTCGTGCTGGCGTGAGCGGCCGGGGTTCATGGCGATCTCCCTGCTGGTCCTGTCCCTCCTGCTCGTCTGGCCGCTCCTCGACACGCACCTGATGACGCTCGACATCGGGACGCGCTTTCGCTACTACGACTACGGTGCGTACTCGGGAGCCCTCGATCGGTGGCTGGCAGGCGGCGACATCTACGTCCGGGACGAGGGTGGTGGCTACCACAAGAGTTACCTCTATCCACCGATCACCCTGCTCGTCTTTCTTCCCTTCCGGGCCGTCGAGTTCCAGGTGGCCGGGACGTTGTTCGGCGGCCTCTCGCTCGTGTTGCTCTGGGTCGGGCTCGAACGCATCGCCGCGACCTTCGGATACGACCTCCGCGTCTGGGAACGCCTGGTGCTCCTCTGGGCCCTCGTCGGCTTCCAGCCGCTGCTGTTCACGTTCAAGATGGCCCAGGTGCCGACGCTGCTCGCGGCGACCCTCTGTTTCGCCTACGTGGCCATGGAGCGCGGCGTCGACGACAGTCCGGGACGGCGCTCTCTCAGTGGCGCCCTGACGACGCTCGGCGCGTCGATGAAGCTCTTCTACGCGACGGCCGGCGCCCACCTCCTCCGGGATCGACGGCGGTTCCTCGGGGCGATGGTGACCGCCGGTGGCCTCGTCGTCGCCTCGGTGGCCATCTTCGGCGTCGAGACGCACCTGACGTACCTCGACGTCCTCGCCTGGGGCAAGGGGTGGGGCACCGACCCCCGATCGCCGACCCTCTGGATGCCCGCCTACTACCGGCCGATGTACGTTCTGGGAATTCTCTCGCTCCCCGTGCGCGTGCTCGGCGTCCTCGGCGTGATCGGCCTGTCACTGGCAGCCCGTGGATCGGCCGATGCCGGGACTCGCCGGGCGACGTTCGCACTCGGCGTCGCCGTCATCCCGCTGTTCGCCCCGAAGGCCTACACGCAGGACCTCGTCGTGCTGCTGGTGCCGGCGGCAATCCTGCTCGGCATCGAACTGGCCCGGGACGGTGGTGTGCCGGTTCTCCCGGTGCTGGCGGTGGGACTGTTGCACGTCCACTCGTTTGGGCTCGAAGCCCTCGTAGACCCACCGACGTGGGTCGGATTCGGCGGCCTCGACCCGTCGCTCGCCGGGTGGCTGCAACCGGGGCTCTGGGGGACACTGCTGCTCGTCGGCCTCGCCGCCCGGCACGTCGCAGCCGGGTCGACGTGGCAGCCATCTATATCAGAATCACAATAAGTCGGCGAGTGCGTGATTGGCACTCACACGGGAAAAAATCGGCCCGTACGGTCGGTCTCTGGACCATAGAAACTCGTTTCCAGCAATGATTACCGGACAAAACACTTATGCCCGCCATCCTATACGTATGCCGTAGGACCAATGAAGCTCGCGATGATCGGATTCGGGCAGGCGGGCGGGAAAATCGTCGATAAGTTCCTGGAATACGACGATCGGACCGGGAGTAACATCGTCCGCTCGGCCGTCGCAGTGAACACGGCGAAAGCGGACCTGCTCGGTCTCGAACACGTCCCGCAGGACAATCGGGTCCTCATCGGCCAAGCCCGGGTCAAGGGCCACGGCGTCGGTGCCGACAACGAACTCGGCGCCGAAATCGCCGAAGAGGACATCGACGAAGTACAGGGCGCCATCGACAACATCCCCGTCCACGAGGTCGACGCCTTCCTGATCATCGCGGGCCTCGGCGGCGGTACGGGGTCCGGTGGGTCACCGGTTCTTGCCAAACACCTAAAGCGGATTTACACCGAGCCGGTCTACGGCCTCGGCATCCTCCCGGGTAGCGACGAGGGGGGCATCTACACACTGAACGCCGCCCGCTCGTTCCAGACGTTCGTCCGCGAGGTCGACAACCTGCTCGTCTTCGACAACGACGCCTGGCGCAAGACCGGCGAATCCGTCGAGGGCGGCTACGACTTCATCAACGACGAGATCGTCAAGCGCTTCGGCGTCCTCTTCGGCGCCGGCGAGGTCGAACACGCCGACAACGTCGCCGAGAGCGTCGTCGACTCCTCGGAGATCATCAACACGCTCGCCGGCGGCGGCGTCTCCACCGTCGGCTACGCCGCCGAGGACGTCGACACGTCCAGCGAAAGCGGCCTGCTCTCCCGATTCAAGAACGACCGCGGCGACCAGTTCGACCAGAGCACGAACACCACCAACCGCATCACGAGCCTCATCCGGAAGGCCGCGCTCGGCCGGCT
>CAYLJD010000006.1:35969-48960 GCA_964383875.1 uncultured Halobacteriales archaeon | reverse complement strand
TCTGCCGTTAGTCTTCGTCGACGGCACCGACGTCGACGTCCTCTTCGTCGACGTCGACGGCGGCCTCCTCCTCTGCGGCAACCTCTTCGGGGTGGGCTTCGAGCGTTGCCTTTTGAATCTCGACGCGCCGCAGGGGATAGATCGTCTTGGCTTCGTTGTACATCGCCGAGGAGAGCCGTCCTTCGACGACACTTTCGGTCAGTTCGTCGAACGTCCGGTCGGTTGCAGCGTCCTCGACCATGTCGATCAGCAGCCGACGAATGGCCTTCTCCTGGCTTTCGTCGGCCGACTTGGTCGTGAACGCGACCGGTTGGATCTGCATGCGGTAGTCGTCGGCCGTGAGGACCGTCACGTAGGCGGCGACTTTCGAGGAGCCTCGGCGCACGAGGCTCCGCAGGTAGTCCCGCGTCAGCTCGTGGCGCTCGAACTCCGTGTAGGCCGTGTCGCTCGCCACCTCCGTGATTCTGAAGGTCAGCTTCGTGTTGTTCTCGGTGGCGTCGTTGCGGAGGTCACCGAGTGTCGTCTCGATGGTCCGCCCGAGCACCTTCTCCGATTCGTCCGCAGGGGTCGACCCGAGCTCTTCCCGGCCGAACTGCTCCGGTGCGAGCACGTCGTACCACTGCTTTCCCTGGTCTCGTCTGGATACTGATCGTTCGCTCATTGGTTAGTGTCCGTGGACGCCGCCCCGTCCTGGTCGAATAGCTGTGCCGCGACCTGCAGGTTGACGACGTAGTCGTCAGCCGTGGATCGCAACCCACCGGTCGTCTCGCGCTCGATCGTGGTCTCGACAGTCGCCCCAGTGACGCGCGTCGACATCTCTACGGTGTTGTCCGGCCGAACGGCCGCGGCGACTGCTGTGGCCGTCCGCTCGTCACCGAAGTCGCTCGTGATGGTCGCCTGTTTCATGATTCCGCCTCCAGCGCGGTGATGACAGTGGTCGGCTCGTCGATTCGAGCACTCGCCAGCCTCGCGTCACCGTGCACGTGGTGCCCATCTGTCGCCGCGGTCGCGAGGATCGCGTGGGCATCCGGCCCGTCCTCGCTCGTCGCGAGGGCCGTTCGCTCCGGACCAGTGAGGAGAACCACCGGTTCCGGCGAGCGGAAGTCCCGGACGAGCCGGGCCACGGGCGTCACGTGGTCGGTCTCGGTCTGCCCGACGGCGAACCCGTCGTGCGATTCGAGAGCGACGGCTTCGACGGCGTGGTGGACCGTCTGTCCGACGTCCCGCCAGACGTCGAGTGCCTCGTCGACACCGCCGGCACCCAGTGCCACGGCGAGGCCGAGTCCCGGACTGGCTCGGGCCGTCGCGTCCAAGACGTCGGCGTGGCCGCCGATCGTCCGCAGCGGCCCGCCGATGTGTGGGCGGAGTACCCGTTCGACAGCCGTTGCCGCCCGCGGCGGCGTGGCCTCGTCGCCAGTGACGGCCATCGCCAGGTGAGACGCCACCCGCCGGTGGTCATCGTCGTCTCGCTCGTCGGCCATTTCGAGGTCGGCGAGGGCGGCCGATGTCGCCTCACGATCCCCGGAAAACGGCGTGTGGACGAGTGTCGTGTGTGCCAGTCCGTCCGCCAGATCTGTCGTCGGGACGGCGACACCGGGTCGTCGCTCGGCGTCATCCGCGAGGGGACTGGCGGCCGCCGCGCGACCGGCGGCGATCCGTCCGGCGAGAGCCAGCGCGAGGTCCGGCGCCTCCAGCTCTGCCGCGACGGCGTACGCCCGTTCGCTTGCGCTCCGGTCGTGACCAGCGGTAATCGTCTGCTCGACGCCGGGGGCTGTCTGCCCCACAGCGATGACGACATCCGGCTCGTCGCCCCCGACATCGTCGCTGCCAGTCGCCCCAATCCGGGCGTGAAACGGGGTCCCGATGTCGTCGAGGGCGGTGGCGAGCAGGGCGAGCCCGGCGAGTGCATCCCCGTTCGGGGCACCCACGAGGCCGACAAAGTCGGCGTCGCGACAGCTGGCCGCCACGCCGGCAGCGGATGTCGATTCCTCAGTGCGGCCAGTGGTTGCCATTCAGATCAGGTCAGTCGCCGTCTCGTAGCTGTACGTGAAGTCCGCGTCGAGTTCGTCGCCGCGGTAGTACTCGACGAGGCGCCGGATCTTCGACTCCGTGTTCTGGAGCGCCCGCTTGTTCTGGTAGTCCGTCGGGTTCTCGTCCATGTGTTCGTGCAACCGGACGGCCCGTTCCAGCAGGTTGCGCAGATCCTCCGGGACGTCGGGCTCGGCGTCGTTTTCGGCGAGGATCTCGGTGATCTTCTTGCCGGTCGCGAGCGAGACGTCGGGGACCGGCGTGCCGTCGACGCCATCGTCACGGAGGATGAGGCCGATCTCACTCGGGCTGTGTCCGGCGTCGGCCAGCTCGAGGATCCGTTCCTCGATGGCTGCCTCGTCGACGTCACTCCACTCCGGCGGGTCGTCTGCCACGGGCTTGTCCGAGTCGGAGGACCCGCGGCGTCGTGTATGCATTCGTGCCATTGGTGTGGGTGGAACGCGACGGTCACTGGTGTGGCGAGCGACGACGCTCGCATTGCCCGTCGATGACGGGCACGGTACACGTTCCGCAATCCCGAGCCGTCCAAGCGGACGGCGATGTCAGATTTGCGGCCGTGCGTTCCCACCGGAGGAATGGCGTTCGGCCACAAAACCGTTCCGACTCCGTGGGCACACCAGGGCGAACCGTCGGCCAATCGACTTATGGGTGCCTATGTCCTACCCCGGGTGAATGGGGACGAGCACCGACGTCAGTTCGACGCGAACGGGCCGGTTGCGGGCACAGTCGGATGTCGTCGGACTGGTCCTCGTCCTTGGGATGGTGCTCGCCGGGACGGCGGCGATCGTCACGCTGGGCGCGTCGGCCCTCGGCGACACCCAGACACAGTCGGAACTCGAGCGGGCGGAGCACACGCTGACACTCCTGAACTCCCGGACGTCGATGGTGGCGCTCGGCGACTCGGAGCAGCAGACCGTCTCGTTCGGCCAGGATAGTGGCCAGCTGCGAGCGGATCCAGACGCCGGGTGGTTGCGGATCACGCACTACAATTACAGCGGGGACGGGGATGACGAGGTCATCTTCAACAACAGCCTCGGTGCAGTTACCTACGAGAACAACAACGTGGAGATGGCCTACCAGGGTGGCGGGGTCTGGCGGCAACCTCGTCAGGGCGCGTCGCGAATGGTGTCACCGCCCGAGTTCCACTACCGCGGGGCCACGCTGACGCTTCCCATCATCCGCGTCGGGAACGATGCTTCGGGCGGCGGTGGTTCGACTGCCAGGATCGTCCAGGGTGACGCAACGCGTCTGGTGTATCCCAACACCACGACGTCCGGGGGTTCGGAAGTCGGTGCCCCTTACAACGTGACGGGTGAGGCCTACGGCAATCCGGTCGGCAACGGCACCGTGAACGTGACGATCAAGAGCGATTACTACGAGGGGTGGGCCGAGTACTTCCGACAGCGCACGGATGGAGATATCGATACATTTCCCGACGACAACCGTGTTCGCATCGGGCTCATCACGCTCGCGGGGAGCATAGGCCCGTTCGAAGTGCCCTCGGAAGGGAACGGGCTGGGCGTCCGCGGGATGGCAGATGATCACCCCGTCGACGACTTCGGCGTGGAACTCGTGGCCGACAATCCGAATGGGAAGGACTTCAACAACATGCACTGGTCGTGGTATGCTGACGAGGGGAACGAGCAGTTCGAGCTGCACTTCTACTCCGACGGTCAGTGTACTGGCAGTGGATACAACGGCGCGTTGGACGTGAGTGTCTACTACTACAACGCCAGTGGATCGGACACGATCCACGAGGAGTGGCAACGACAGGGAATCGTTCCATCTGAGCCAGGCGATCCAGCAAATGACGACTTCCATCTTGACTGTGATACGGGCACGCTCTCTGTGGATCTGATCGATTCAACCGCTACCGAACTCGAGTACGGGGACATCACCATGACCGGGAGTAACAACAAGTGGTGGTTCGGGCCGGAGATTGGCGACCGTGATATCACTGGCGACACCACATCGTTCGGCCCGCACGCCTCGGACTCTGGAAGTATTACCCAAGGGGCCTCTCAAGACATGGACTTCGTGCTCAACCACTATCTCGACATGATCGGCCCGCGGTTCGAACTTACCGTGACGGACGGCCCTGGCGGGAGTAGTCGGATCGACGAAGGTGCCTCCGAAGGCGTGCTCGATTACGAAACGGGTGGGGCACAGTACATCACCTACCTCCACGTCACCGAAAACGAGGTCAACGTCGACCTCGGCTAAGTGGCGAGTTCGGCGTCCATTTTGATCAACGAGACGTGAAGTTGCTCGAAAGGAGAGGCAGTCGCCTCACACCAGGTCCGATCGACCGAGCCCGACGTGTCGAGTGTGCAGGTAAATCCGTCGTACTGCCCGAGTTCGTCCGCCCAGATATCGGCTCGGGGTGAGGTGACGTTCATGAAGAACCGGCTGTGGTTACCTCTGTTGTCCGACACCAACAGGTCCGTGTTGCCGTGTTCGACTCGCACTCTGATCGTCCCATCACCACGACTCTGTGCACCGTCGGACCGGGTAAGGAGGAGCGGAACGAGAATCCTGTCATTCGACGCCACGATGGGTGGTTCCCGGACGACGACCCCGCCCTGCTGTTCGACTCGGAAGACTGCCCCACCCACGTAGGTGAGTGCCGTATCGCCGCGATCGGTTTGATACGTCACGGGCCAGACGGAGTAGGATTCGTTGAACGCGATGGTTCCGTTCGTGAAGTCACCGCGGAACTCGAATTCAACGGGATCGGCGACTCGGATCTGCGCGTCCGCGAGACTGATCTCCGTGGCTCGGCTCGGGGATCCCCGCAGGGCGACGTCGTCGATGTTGTGCGCCATGAGCTCGAGGGCTCGCTCGGCGTTGTTGACCTGTTCCGCGTTGCGCGCGTCTTCGAGCTGCCCGACACCACCTACCGTGACCACTGTGACGGTCGTGAGGACGACTCCGAACACGAGTGCGTACCCGAGAACCTCGCTGATTGCCCGCCCAGCTTCAGGCATTTTGCACCTCAATATCGGCCGATGTGGTGGAGTCGTAGACGATGGCGATGTCCGGGTTGTTGACGGTTCCCGGCTCGATCACTGTCTTGTTGGCGACGGCGACGGTCACCGTTCGGTCGAGTTGTTGGGCACGCAGGCGGAGCGTGGTGTCACCACTATCTGTCTGGACGTCGATGGCGTACGTCGATCCGGCGACAGTAGTGGGGAGGCTGGTCGTGATTCGGACATCCGTCGTTCCATCGCTCGCCTGAACGAGACGGTCAGCCGTCGCGATGTCGTCGGCGAGTCGTTGGCCGATAACCTGGAGCTGGGAATCGATGACGGTCTCACGCTGGTGGTCGACGTACGTACTACCGGCGACTAGCAACCCTCCAACGAGCAAAGTCGAGATGGCGAGTGTGAGGACGTAGTTGAGCGTGGTCGAGACGCCGCGGTCAGTCATTCGGCTCACCCGGGGCGACCCGTAATGTGGTATCGATCGAGAGGTCGGCCGTCTCGTACTCGTACTGTACGGTCACGTCGTACAGCGCATCAGTGAACGATGGGTCCGCACCGCTCGACCCGTAGTCGCTCGACGTTGGGACGGAGGTATCATCGATGACGAACGAATACGTTCCTTCCACCTGATCCGCCGCGTTGAATTCAATGTTGTATCCACTCGAGGGGGCGTCCGCAAACGAGAGGGCGCCACAGCCAGTCCCGTTGACCGTCCCGGCCGTGAGATCGATAACAACCCAGTCCTCGTCAACCGGATCACACGCGCCACCCCCTTCGACATCGACTTCAACCCCGCTCGCATTCCGCACCGACACGTTCCAGTCAGTCGCCCCGTCGGAGATGCTGAGGTTGAAACAGTCCTGGTGGTGTGTACACGTCTCCGACAGGCCGGACTGACTCACGTTCAGCTGGAAATTTCGCGTGTTGTCGACATTTGAGGCAAGGGTCCAGTTGTCGATACCTCCGTCGTTCGTGAACGCTCGCGCCTCGTTCGTCTGGAATATCCGAAGTCCGTTTGTGGCTCCACTCCACGACACGTTCACTGTCCGGCCGAGCCGGACCTCCTGACGAGAGACGAATCCATTGAAATCGCCCAGGGCTGACTGCATCCGATTTTGCAGGTCCGAGTGCGTCGTACTATCGGTGGCCTCGCGGTTCTCGTGGGCGAGGACTGTCCCGATTCCGCGTCGGATGTCGTCGCGGTACTCGATCGCTTCGTCGCCGCCGGTCGTCCCCCCACGAGTGGCCAAGTTCTCGCTGAAGATCGCCGCGTTGAGGATGAGAGCCAGGGCCACGAAGGTGACTCCTAACGCCAGCGCGGCGATAAGCAGGATTTGACATCGATCCCGAGCTCGTCGGGTCAGATCCGCCACACGACCACCTCCACTTTGACGACGTTGAACAATCCGCTCCCCGGAGATTGATCGCTGGCGTAGAAATTGGGGTCGGTGACGGTGACCGACCGCGGTTCCGCCGTCGGCGTCCCTTCATACAGTGGGTCGTCGTCTGTCAAGACGACGATCGTCGACGCCGACACGGCGTTGTCCGACGGTTCACCGCGGTAGAACATTGTTCGCTCTCGGTCGGTCCCACCGACGTCGTACGTCAGGTAGATGTTGTAGGCGATTCCGCGGCGATCGAAAGCCCACTCCAGCGTCCGTCCGAACTCGATGTCCGGCGGTTGGCCCGCGTAGTATCCTTGGAAGTTCGCGTTGTTGAACGACGCTGCAGACTCGTTGAAATACAGGATGGCTCGTTTGAGTGAGTCGTCTTCCACCGAGGCAGCGAGAACCCCTTGCGCGCTCGCTTCGAGCTGGTTCTCGATGTGTTGACTCGACGTACTGGCGGACAGCGGCGTGACAGCCGTCATCTGGAGCGCAAAGACGAGACTCGACAGGAGCACCATCCCGGCGATGACCGCTTCCAGCGTAATGGCCTGGCCACGTTCGTCCATCTCACCACATCCTCACTTCGAGCGACAGGACCGTGTCTTCGATTCTGACGATGCGGCGGGCCGTGACCATCGATCTCGTGTTCTCCGGGGGCGCGGGCCCGCCCACAAGCTCCGTGTCACACGAACTGTCGCTCGTCGGGACGACCCCCGTTCCGGTCCAACACTGGACGTCGTTACTAGTGCCCGCCCGCATTGTCAGGTTGACTGTCAGCCGATCATCGAGATCCAACCGTTCATCGAGCGTCGAGCCGTCGAAATCGCAATCGGGCGAGGACGTGTCGTTCATCAGCCGGGCCGTGCATTCGCCGTCGAGGATATATGCTTGGCCGTCCGCGGTGAGCAGGTCCGTCACGATGAGGTCGGCGATCCGGTCACTGGCGGCGGTTTCCTCCTGGGCACTTGCCGTAAACGGCTGGAGCGTCCCGGGGAGGAACAGAAACACGAAGATGAGCACGAGGATGAAGACGGTGACGCCGATGGCAAAATCCAGTGTCGTCTGTGCCCTCATGGTCGGCGAGGTTGATCGCGTGGCCCAGTCGAATTGGGTGCGACTCGAACGGCGTGGCGTGGCCACTTCCAGGGAGGTCGTCCCTGACGCCCGTCGTCGCTGTAAATGCTGCCGAGAGCCACGTAGTTCCCCGAGGAGATGGGCTCAGTCGGCTTATCGGTTTTGGCTTTTCAGAACCCGCCGCGTGGGCGCCGATACCGGCATCCGATGGGTTTACAACCAGCCACTGGATACCTCGCGGTGCGGGCTCGTAGATCAGCGGTAGATCACTCCCTTGGCATGGGAGAGGCCCCGGGTTCAAATCCCGGCGAGTCCATTTCGCCCCCGGGATTCTGCGGAATCACCTCGATACTGTCGTCCTGGCTGACGGCTCAGATCACCCGATCCTGCAGATAGTCGAGTTCTTTCGCGTTGAACACGATCTTGATCTCCTCGGTCTCCGCGCGGCTGGTACAGGTCAGCCGGATGTCCCGCTCTTCGATCTCTTCGTCCTCCAGCACCACCTGGTTCGTCATCGACACCTCCCCGTCCGAGAGGACGCACGCGCAGTTCGCACACGAACCGCTCCGGCAGGAAAAGGGCCACGTGAAGCCCTGGCGCTCGGCCGCGACCAGGAGGTACTCGTTGTCGTACGTGTCGAACCGGCCGTACGCCTCAGCGTCTAGGTCGGCTGCGGCGGCCTTCTCGAAGAGACTCTCGTCCGCCAGGTCCCATCCGCGCTCTTCGACGACAGCGTAGTCGAGATACTCGACCGTCGGCATCCGTGGGGGACGTTCGAAGAGAGGGGGTCAATAACTTGGTGGTCGCCGCTGGTGCCCGTCGCGTCCCGCGGACGGCGGCCGAGAGGGCCGAAGCGGGGTGACTGACGGCGGTGGCCCATCCCTGGGACCGGGGAACCGCAGTGTCAGTCGTCCGCCGCCTGCGCTTCCTGCTTGCGATTCACAATCTCCTCGGCATTCTGGAACTCCTCGGGGAACTTCTCGCGACCGATGACGTCGATGTTCTCCTGGACGTAGGCGATCTGTGACTCGCGGATGGGCTCCTTGTCGACGTTGAAGTGCGTCATGTTCTCGCCCATGCCCGGACCCAGGACGTTCGTATCCAGGTAACTGTCCATCATCGGGATGTAGATGTCCTCGATGACGCTTGGATCGGTTTCGGCGATCTTGCCACAGAGCCACTGGCCGTGGCCGATGTGGCGACCCTCGTCATCGCGGATGCCGCCGAGCACTTCTTTGAGACCTGGCATCGCCTGATCACGGCCGAGTTCCTCCCCGATCTGCTCGATCACCTGGTCGGTTGCCATGTAGAGCCCGCGTGCACCGATGCCCTCGAGGACGCCCATGTACAGCATGACGGCCTCTCCGAGGTGGCGAAGGATCTCGTTCTGGTCGCCGTCCAGCGAGACCCGCGCGAGGTCATCTCCGACGTGGTAGATGTCCTCCAGCCCCCAGCCTTCGACGCCCTGTCGGAACAGGGAGATGTCGTGGTCGCCGATGACCTCCTCGTAGTAGCGGGCAAAGAAGTCGGTGTGGCGTCCCTCCTCGAAGGCCTGTTGGGTGAGGAACATCTCGGCGGTGGGGGGGTGGAACGACACCGCGTCGTCGTCCAGTGCCTGCACTGCCATCTGGTACGGGCCGAGGGTCTCGGTCACTGCCATCTCCCCGTCGTAAAACCCCGACAGGACGCCGGTGAATTCCATCTGTGCCTGCTCGCCGAGCTGCTCGAAATCCTCCACGTCCTGGCTGATGTCGATCTCGTTGGGATCCCACCACCACTCCATGGACAACCCCTGCCGGAACAGCTGATGGGCACGGTCCTCCGGGTACTCCCCGAAAATCGATACCGCCTTCTCCAGTTTGTCCGTCTTCGGCTGGCCGAGGTCTGGCGTCATCAGTGAATCTCCTGGGTGGGTCTAACGCCCGACCTACTTAATTTCTCTGGGCAGTGCCCGTCGGACGGGGACACGCCGTCGTCTCGCCGGATATCGCCCGGCATTTGACGGCGTCTAGTCGCGTCACTAGACCCATTCAACCGTCCGGGTTGGTCGCGGTCGCGCCTCACGCGGTGTCACGACTCGAGCCCCGCGAACCCATGGCTCGATTATCCACCCACGAACGGCGGGGCGACCGCAGAGCCGACAGGCGTCCGAGATCTGTGACAACCGAACCGGCCGGCGAAATGTAAAATGGCTTTACGACCTCCCGCCTCGGTTAGACGCAGATGCCGGACACACCCCACATTGTTCTCACGAACGACGACGGCATGGACGCCCCGGGCCTGCGAGCTCTCTTCGATGCGCTGTCAGCGGTGGGAGACGTCACAGTGGTCGCTCCGTCGGCGGACAACACCGCCGTGGGCCGCGCACTCTCGATGGGCCGCCCGAGCCCGCTCGCCATCGGTGGGGACATCGACCCGATCGATCTCGACCTGCCCGAGTTCACCTACGACGTGTCCGTCCGTCGCACCGATCTCGGCTACGAGGTGGACGGGACGCCAGCGGATTGTGTTGTGGCGGCCGTGACGGCACTGGACGTCGACCCGGACGTCGTCATCTCCGGCTGCAATTCGGGTCCGAACGCCGGAGCCAGCATGCTCGGTCGGTCCGGGACCGTCTCGGCCGCGATGGAGGCCGCCCACCTCGGCGTTCCGGGGATTGCCGTCTCGAGCACGGGGCACGTGTCGTCCCGTGACGGCTTTCGGGTCCCCGGCGAGTTCACGCGTGACCTGGTCTCGTTTTCGCTGTCCGAGGGTGTTTTTGAGAGCGCTGATTACCTGAACACCTTGGTCCCGCCGACGCCACCGGAGCGGGTCCTCGTCACCGAGCCGGCGGACACCGTCGACGTCGACGCCTCCTTCTCGGAATCCGACGGGACGATCACCTTCAGACTCCGGCACCTCAAGCAGATGCTTGGGGATGGGGACCTCGAGGTCCCCGAGGGGACTGATCGACACGCCATCGTGCAGGAGGCGGCGAGTATCTCCCCGCTCCAGTTCCCGCACGGTCCCGTCGACTGCGAGCCGCTTGAGGCGTTCGCGGAGCGCTACGATGGGGATGCGGCGTCCGACCCCTAGACCCCCGTTGTCTCACGCCCAAGATTCGTTCCTGTCTGCGTTCGCCGGGAGTCTCGCGCGTGCCGCCAGCTGGCTGACTCCAAGTCCGGTCTCTCGGCACGCTCGCCCGACTCGCTGCCACCGATTCCTCGATCAGGGCTCTGATCGCGGCCGACGGGACGGCTGATTCACGCCGGCCATGTGACTGTGCCGCCCGGCGATTTCAGGTGGGTGTGACGTCCTGACGAAAAGCCTAAGACGGGGGCCAAAATCAATCTGGACAGGACTGATACTGACTGTGGTAGCTATTCCGAGCGTCACTGACAACATCTACGTTCGAAATGTGCTCGGCGGACTCCGACGGATCGTCTCCCAGCCACGGACGTTGCTGCCCTTCCTCTGGATTCTGTTCGTCCTGTTTGTCGCGGTCGCTGGCCCCTATCTGATCCCCTACGAGTACGACGAGACCATGTACAACGACCAGGGCGGGATCATGATCGCGGAGGGACCGTCCCTCCACAATCCGCTGGGGACCACGGACGTCGGGTACGACGTCCTGTCCCGGCTCGTCTACGGTGCCCGGCCGACCGCAATTACCGGGATCCTCGGGGGGTTCTTGATCGTCGGCATCGGGCTGTCTGTCGCGCTGACGGCGGGATTCCTCGGCGGCATTGTTGACGATGTGTTGATGAGAATTACCGACATCTTCTATTCCATTCCCCTTATCCCGTTCGCGATCATCGTGTTGGCCTTCTTGGGTGGGGGATTCTACGTCTCGATTTTCATCATCGGCTTTCTCCTCTGGCGCGGCAATGCCCGCGTCATCCGCTCGCAGGTCCTCCAGATCAAGGAACGCCCGTACGT
Organism: uncultured Halobacteriales archaeon; assembly: GCA_964383875.1. Classification (GTDB taxonomy): domain Archaea; phylum Halobacteriota; class Halobacteria; order Halobacteriales; family Haloarculaceae; genus CAYLJD01. The sequence continues at coordinate 37,547 of CAYLJD010000006.1, read as the reverse complement.
GCTCGCGGCGAAGGCGACCGGTGTCAGCACGCCTCGGATCATCTCCCGCCACATCTTTCCGAACATCGCGCCGATGGCGGCCCTCTTTTTCGCCTTCGGCGTCGGCATCGCGATCATCGCGCAGGCCGGGCTGGCGTTCATCGGCGTCTCCAACCCGTTCCAGCCGTCGTGGGGCGTGGTCATCAGGAACGCCTACAACTCCGGGTACATGGCCGACCAGCTGGCGTGGTCGTTCACACCCGGGTTCTTGATCGCGTTCACGGTCATGTCGGTCTACATGATCGGTCGGGAGTTCGAAGAACGAGAGGGAGCGTCCGCGGGGACGGTCGCATGAGCGGGCCCGATTCCGCGCCGCTGCTGGAGGTTCGTGACCTCACGATCCAGTACGAAACGACGGCGGGAATGGTGACCGCCGTCGCAGACGCGTCCTTCTCGATCGATTCCGGGGAGTACTTCGGACTGGTCGGCGAGTCCGGGTGTGGCAAGAGTACCATCGCCCGGGCGGTCATCGGCGGCCTCGACGAGAACGGTCACGTGGCATCTGGCAAGATCATCTACAAGGGCGAGGAGATTCAGGACTACGACGATTCGCAGCTGAACGAGACGATCCGCTGGAACGAAATCGCGCTCATTCCGCAGGGATCGATGAACAGTCTCGACCCCCTCCGACGGGTCAGTAACCAGGCAGTCGAGCTGGTGAAGGTCCACACGGACATGAACCGCGACGAAGGACTGGATCGGCTTCGGGAACTCTTCGAGGTCGTCGGGCTCCAGGAGAGTCGTATCTCCGACTATCCCCACCAGTTCTCCGGCGGGATGCAACAGCGCGCTATCATCGCGTTCGCGCTGCTCCTCGACCCCGATCTCCTCATCGCTGACGAGCCCACGACGGCCCTCGACGTGATCATGCAAGACCAGATATTTCACTACCTCGACCAGTCTCGCGTCGATACTGACACGAGCATGATGCTCATTACGCACGACATCAGCGTCGTGCTCGAGTCCTGTAGCCGAATGGCCGTCATGCACGCCGGACAGGTCGCCGAGAGCGGTAGCGTCAATGCACTCAACAGTGACCCCCACCACCCGTACCTGATCCTGCTCCGGAACGCCTTCCCGGACGTTCGCTATCCCAACCGGCCCCTGGAAGAAATCGAGGGCCGTCCGCCCCAGCTCATCGGCGACGTCGACGCGTGTACCTTCGTGGATCGCTGTCCATACAGCGTCGACGAGTGCGCCGAGAGTGTCCCCCCGCTTGAGCCGGTCGAACCGGACAGTGACCATCTCGCTGCGTGCTTCAGAAAAGACGAGGCCCTCGAACTCTACCGCGCCGAGCAGGAGGACCGAGTCTAACAATGGCCCGCTCGACCGAGCCTCTCCTTGAGATTACGAACCTCCGGAAGTACTTCAGCCAGAGTACGAGCATCGTGGATACGCTCCTTCGCCGGTCAAACAAGCAGATTCAAGCTGTCGACGACGTCTCGCTGACCCTCCACGCAGACGATTCCCAAGGCGTGATCGGCGAAAGCGGCTGCGGGAAGTCGACACTTCTGCGGACGCTGATTGGGCTCCACGAGC
>CAYLJD010000006.1:0-35959 GCA_964383875.1 uncultured Halobacteriales archaeon | reverse complement strand
GGTGACATCGTCTACAAGGGAACGCCCGTCTCGGAGTTCGGCCGGTCGGATTGGAAGGAGTATCGGCGCAACGTCCAGATCATCTTCCAGGATCCCTTCAACTCCCTGGATCCAAAGATGACCGTCCGGGAGTCACTCCGGGAACCACTGACCGCCCACGGCATGGACAGGAAGGAGGAACGAATCGAGGATGTGTTGCGCGAGGTCGCGCTCGACCCCCCAGAGAGCTACCTCGGGGAGTTCCCCGACCAGCTCTCCGGCGGAGAGAAACAGCGCGTCTCGATCGCCCGCGCACTCATTCTCGAACCGGAGATCCTCCTGGCCGACGAGCCCGTCTCGATGCTGGACGTCTCGACGCAAGCCTCTATTCTCCGCCTTCTCTCGGAGCTCCGAGACCGTCGTGAGCTCTCGATGTTCTACATCTCCCACGACCTCTCGACGGTCGCATACGTCTGTGACTCGATCCACGTCATGTACCTTGGTCGGGTCATCGAGTCCGCCCCCACGCTGGAACTCCTGCAGAACCCGACCCACCCGTATTCGCAGGCGCTGTTGCGGGCGATCCCCCTTCCTGATCCGGACTTCTCGCGTGGACGGACCGAAATTGAGGGCTCGCCACGTGAACCGATCGGCATCGGTGAGGGGTGTCGGTTCCGGGACCGGTGTCCGGAGCGCATGCCCGTCTGCGACGTGACGCCGGCGTTCGTCGAGGTCGGAGACGCCCGACGCGTAGCCTGTCACCTCTACTACGACCACAGCGAGTTCGACACCGGCGGGATCGCTGAACCCGAGGGGATCCACGAAGTTCGCGAAACGAGTACCGAGGCCGGGATTCCGGATGTGCAAGAGGGCGCCGAGGCGGGAGGGGGCGACTGATGGGTCGAGCACGCTATCTCGCGATCAGGAGCGTCCAGACCGTCGCACTCCTCTGGATCATCATGACATTCCTGTTTTTCTTCTTCCGGGCAATGCCCGGCAGTTACACCGATTTGATGGTGTACCAGGGTGCCGGCCCGGAGGTCGTCGAGGCGTTCGAGGCGAGATGGGGGCTGAACGAGCCGGTTCACGTCCAGTACTGGTCGTACTTGACGAACTATCTGACGCTCGATGCCGGGACGTCGATCCAGTACCGGGTTCCCGTCTGGGACTACGTCAGCGTCAAGATCTTCAATACGGCGATTCTTGCGATCCCGGGCATTACCCTCAGCTACATCATCGGGACGGCCGTTGGGTCCTACATCGGTGACAAACGCGGGTCGCTGACCGAGAAGAACCTCACCGGCGCCCTTCTGCTGTTTGGTTCCTTCCCGGGCTTCTTCATCGCCATTATGTTCATCATCATCTTCGGCGTCATCCTCGACGTCGTGCCGACGTCCGGCATGATTTCGACATCCGTCACGAACGAGCTCGCGAACGCCGCGTGGTGGCGCCCGTACCTCACCACGGACTTCGCTATGCACTACATTTTGCCGCTGAGTGTCGTCACCATCCGGGGATTGATCGGGCCGACGATGGTCATGCGAACGAGCGTCGTCGAGGTGACCGGTCAAGACTTCTCGTACTACCAGCGCGTCACCGGGCTCCCCTATCGTCGGCGGCTCCAGCACCTCGGCAGACATGCAATTCTCCCGGTCGTCACGCTCTATCCAGTGTCGATCGTCCGCTCTATCGGCGGGCTCGTTCTCATTGAGATGGTCTTCAACTGGCCTGGGATCGGCTACACCCTCGTGCAGTCGGTGTTCGCCCGCGACTTCCCGATCGTCCAGTTCATCTTCTTCGTGATGGCGGCCGGCGTGATTCTCGCCAACTTCGCCGTTGACATCCTGTATGGCGTGATCGATCCCCGCGTCAACCTCGGCGAGTGACGCCCGAGCGCGACCGGGGGCGGTCGACTCCCGCCACGGCCACGGCGGCAGTCGGGCGCCGAATTCGTGTGGGACTGGACGCTGCCCCGACTTTACACACGACCTTGATGGCGGCGCACGGCTGCGGCGGTTGGCGCACTCGGTGAGCCACGCCTCACCTAGAGCGGGGAACCGAGGGAGCCGCTCCGAGACGATCGGTCGCATCCGGAGATGGATGGCTCATCGCTAGCTCGACTGCCCGGCTCGCAGTACGTCGACTTCCGATTCGACTGGCTCCGGAATCTGCGCACCGACTCGGCGTGAGTCGATCCGGCCATCCAGCCCGAACAGTGTCGTCGGTCCGCCCGTCACATCGTATTCGTCGCGGGGTATGTCCGTCCAGTTGGGACCGCAGACGGCGAACAGCCCGATGTCCGACGGTGGTTCGTCGAACACCGCGTCGAGTGTCTCGCGTTGGGCCTCGGACGGTGGGCAGTCGTGGCGCCAGGTGTATCCCACGGCCGCCCGGCACGCGTCCAGCAGGACCGAGAGGTGATCTCCCCGAACCGGGAGAAACGTGGTCGGGGAACCACCGATCTCGTCGTCGAACTGGCTGATGGCCGCGACCGTTCGCACTCGATCCGCGACTTGGAGTCCCCGCGTGAACGCCGAGATGGCACAGTAGCGCGCCAGAAGGTCGGTACTGGCCGGGACGTGTTCGGCGAGGAAGGCCGCCTCTTCCTCGCCCGTGTACTGACGAAGGCCGGCTTCGAGATCTCCCACAGCACGGTCGGACAGTTCCGCCCGTCTGGCCGCGGCGTCGTCTCGGAATGCGCCGGTGACCTCGACCGTCTGCGTCTCTCGCTCGGCGAGACCGCCCACGTTGAGCAGGCGGGCAAGTAATGCAGTGGAATCCGTCGCTCAACTCGTCCAACGGACGCCGGTTCTTGATCGACTCGGCTGGAACAAGGTGCGGGTGTGGCTCAGGTGTATTCGTCAATATCCGGCTCGACGAACTGTCCCTCTTGGTCGAGACACTCGAATTCGCCCGGGTCGGGACCCTCGCCCGCAGGCCATGCCGGGCCGGTGTCGTAGTCTGGCGGGAAGTGGAGATTGCCGTTGTTGTCCCACCCCCAGCCGGCCTCGGAGAGCGCCTGCCTGGCCGCCTCGATGTCGCCTGTCGGGTCGTCAGTGTAGAAGTACAGCATCTCGTCCGGCGGGACGTTGGGGTGGGTCGTCGGCCACATGATCGAGTGGAGTTGCGGGGTCCCCTGTCCGTTGTGGAGAAGTGCGTTGATCTGCTGGCGGTTGATGGCTTTCCCGATTGCGTCCCGGAATTCGGCAAACTGCTGGGGCCCGTGGTCGACCTGTGGGTGGATGACGTGGGGCATCCAGTCTGAGGCTTCCAGGAGCGCAGTGTCGAAGTCGACTTCGTCTCTGAGGCTCTGGGTCCGTTGAAAGTCGACGCTCACCGCGTGGACCTCTCCGGCCCTGAACATCTGTTCCGTGGTCTGGGCTTCCCGCGTCACGATCCGGTCCATACTGTACCCGGGCGTCCACCGGCCGTGGTCCTCGTGCGGTGTGAGACTGAGCTGTTGGCCGGACTGGTAGGTGTCGAGTTGGAACGGCCCCGAGCCGATCATGGTGTCGAAGCTGGGCGACTCCGGATTCTCGACGGCCCCGTTCTCCTCCCAGAAGTCCTTGTTCAGGATGCCCCACATGGGGAGAATCGTCGTCTCGAAGGGAAGGTACGCTGTGCTGAAGTTGAAGTTCACCGTCCGGTCGTCGACCGTCTCGATCGACTCCAGGGGGATCTGGGATGCTTTCGGGAAGACGCCGACGCCGCGGTCGTAGATGTGCTCGTAGGTGAATTGCAGGTCCTCGGCCGTCACGGGCGTGCCATCGTGGTGGACCGAGTCCATGAGTTCGACGGTGATCTGCTGGCCCCCATTACTGATTTCCCAGTCCCTGGCCAGTCCATTCGTCAGTTCGTAATTCTCGTCGTAGAGGATTGGCGGCGAGTGGACGAGGTAGTTCCAGGTCCCCATCGCGTACCAGGTTGAGTTGATGAAGAAATTCAGCGACTGGACCTCGCCGGGAATCGCGGTGAACTGGAGTCGGTCACCCTGTCTGGACTCCGAGTGGATGTAGAACAGCGGGTTGAAGGGACTGTTCCCGTTCTCCCCGGCTCGATTGGGCGCAATCTGGTCCGTGTTGATGATCGTCGGTTCGATCGACGACTCCACGAGCGGGATCTCGAGTTTGTCCTGGCCCGCAATTTCCCAGGCTCTGTTCCCCCATTCCTCCCGGAGTTCTCTGTTCGGCGCGTGGGTGTTCAGCCACGCGTACCGGGAGAACTCACAGTTGGCGTACTGCGTCCAGCTCCCTCGCGCGATCCGCCAGATCGCTCGCCGGTCCCAGAATGGCTTCCAGTCGAGACGGTCTGCGTTCTTGCTGTAGATGAAAAGCGGCAGGTCGGTCTCACGCCTGTTGCGCGAGACGTTCCCGATGTTCGAGGCGATAGACACCGGTGTGACCTCTAGTGAAATCCCTAGTTGACTCAAATTCTCCTGGACGACCGGGGCGATCGTCTCCTGTGCTTGCGTCCCGCCGCCCAGTCCTGACCAGTAGGTGAGCGTGAGCGTCGGGACTCGTTCGCCGAGCTGTCCCTGGCTCTGGCCGTCTCCACCGTCGCCACCGTCTCCGCCGTCGCCGCCATCACCGCCGAGTAGACTGCACCCGGCGAGGCCCGTTGCGGCCGCTGCGCCCAAGCCGGTTAGTAACGTTCGCCGCTCGAATCCAGAATCGTCCGTGTCGTCGTCTGTGTGGTCCATAGATTCAATTTCTCCCTCCGTTGGATCGGTATTGCACGGTCGGACCACGAACACCCTCCATAAAACTGTGGGTGGTTTCCCTCACGGCGGGCGAATTTGATCGCGTGACCGGACTCCGTCTGCTCCGCCGCGCGTGACTCGCGCGCGATACTGTGTGAAGCGAAACGTGGCCTCGGGTCCGGGTCAACCGGTACGGTCAATGCACAGCACACCGTCTCGCCAGTCGTATGTCGCCCCCATCGACAGTGAGTCACGGTGGCCTCTCACAGCCCCTCCCGTGGATCGTCGACTGGCTCGTCGCGATTGTCGTCATCCTGGGGGGACTGTTCTCGCTCCTCGTGGGGAGTGCCCTCACGGTCGCCGTCGACCGAGCACTCGTCGCAGACGCCGTCGAGTCCGGGAATCTCGAAATCGCGTTTCTCTCGGATCCCGATGCTGTGGTGGTGGGACACGCCCTCGCTGTCTGGTCCGGGGTCGGATTACTCGTCACTGGCGTCGCGATGGGGCTCGCGGCCGTGGCGTATCTCGTCTTCGCCCGCCGGGCCCGTCGGCACGTCGCCGCGGGTGAGCCAGCGAACTACTTCTTGGTCAATGCCGTGCTGGGCGCCGTCGTGAGCGTGCTCACTTCGTTTGTCCCGTTCTCGACCGTCTTCGGTGGGGCCGTCGCGGGGTATCTCGAACAGGCCGAATCCGGGCGCACGATCAGTGTCGGTGCCGCCGCGGGCCTCCTCACAGCGGCGCCGGTTGCGCTCCTCGTGGTGTTCGTCTTCGGCGGACTCGTGTCCGGATTGCTCGACGTCGGCGCAGCCAGATTTGCCGTCGTCGCTGGGACCGGCTTGCTCGTCGTGATCGCGACCGTCGCAGCAATCGCCGCTGGCCTCGGCGCGCTCGGTGGTTACATCGGCGGCTGGTTCGCCGCGGATCGCACGGAGTGAGGACTCGCAGCCCGCTCAGGAAACCGCTGCGAGTACGTCTTGTGCGTGTCCGTCGGGGTCGACATCCTCGTAGATCGCTTCGATGTGACCGTCCGGGCCGATGAGAAAGGTATTCCGGAGCGCAATGTCGTAGATCTCGCCTTCGTACTCGATATCACCGAACGAGTCGTAGCGCTCGGCGACAGTGCCGTCCTCGTCGCTGAGTAGCGTGAAGGGCAGATCGTACTTCTCCCGGAACGCTTGCAGGTTCTCCACGGGGTCGTTGCTGACGCCAAGGACCGCGATGTCGTGGGCTGCGTAGTCGTCCCAGGTGTCACGGAAATCCTTGGCCTCGCGCGTACACCCGGGCGTGTCCGCCCGGGGGTAGAAGTAGAGGACGACCCGCTGGCCCTCGAAGTCCGACAGGGCGACCGTGGTCCCGTCGTGGTTGTGCAGTTCGAACGCTGGCGCCGGTTGGCCGACTTCGAGCATGTCCAAGCCATTTCGGGGCGAGTACTTATCGCTCCCGGTGGGTGCTCCTAGTACCAATTCCAGCGCATGTAGACCATCACGACGATGATGGCCAGCTGGAAGGCACCTTGAATCCCGGAGAGTTTGGCGTTCCGGAGTCCGATGTCACCGATCAGTTCACGATCCGGATTTTCGGAGACCGTCTCCTGGTAGATGCGCACTTCGCCGGGCATGAGGACGCCGAACCCGAGGACCGAGAGTACCGTCACGATGGCGAGCGCGGCGGCGATGAGGTGGCTCGTCATGGCAAACGACGGGAGCGCCAAGACCAACCACGCACCGCTTCCGAGGGCCACTAGCCCGAAGATCACGAGCCACCGCCAGTCGCGGAAGGCGTCGAACTGCCAGCCGATGAGCAGCAGGGCCGGGATCGTTGCACACGCCGTGAACAGCGCCAGCCACGCGTCGGCCGCTGGGAAACTCGCGACCCGGGTCACCAGCGTAATCCCGCCGGCGATGGTCACGAGGGCGAGTGTCGGCATGAGAAACGTCATCTTCGGGGTGAACCGCTCGAACACACTCGCACGCTCCTCGACGGCCAGGCCGCCGAGCACTGGCCCGAGGACCATCGCCATGAACAAGTCGATCCCGGTCCAGAGCACGCCGGCCATCACGTGGACGTACGTGTGGATCTCGGTCGACCCCGCGACGACGGCGTACACGAGTGCGGCAACCGGGATCACGACCACGGCGACGGCGAACGCGGGGTTCGCTCGACCGGCCATACCACGGATCGTGCCGCGAATAGTCGCTGCCATTGCCTGCGGTATTTCCTGGCTGGCTCATAAGGCCGCCGGCCCTCGCGAGGTCACGAGTCGGCCCTGGATGGCTGTGGCCGGATTCCGGATTGCTTTTCCTCATCACCCGTTTAGACGGCACTATGACGGTCCTTTCCTTCGACGAGACCGGCGTCGATGTCATCTATCGGGGGACCGAATTCCGCCTGGAGAAGGCCCTTATCGAGGAGGCGATTGGCAAGGCGTATCCGGACGTGACCGACCACGAAGTCCGCAAAATCGTCGATCCCGAGCCGTCCCTGTCGGGCGAACCCCGCCGGATCGACGACATCGTGGATTGACGCCAGCCCGTCCAGTGGGTGGCAGTCGGACCTCGCGGGTGCCAACCTACGTCTCGCGATCTCGACGCACGGGGTTTGCAGCAGGCATTTACGGCCGCTGACCGTAACGGAAGACAATGACTGCACCACGCATCGCCGGTGTCGGACTCACCCGGTTCGGCGCACACCCGGAGCGTACAGGCCGAGATCTGTTTGCCGAAGCCGGCCTGGCTGCCCTCGACGATGCCGGTGTTACGCCAGACGACATCGAGGCACTGTACTACGGCAATTTCATGGGTGAGATGGCCGAGCATCAGGGCCACGAGGGGCCGCTGATGGCCGAGGCGATCGGCGCCCCGGCGGCCGCTGCGACGCGGTACGAGTCGGCCTGCGCCTCAGCCGGTACAGCCGCCCGACAGGCGGTCCTGGACATCCGAAACGGGGAGGCCGACTTGGTGGTGGCCGGCGGTGCCGAGCGGATGAACAACATCGGCACGGCCGGTGCGACGGAGGCGCTCTCGATCGCTGCCGACGACCTCTTCGAGGTGAAGGCCGGGATGACGTTCCCGGGTGCCTACGCGCTGATGGCGAGAGCCTACTTCGATGAGTACGGCGGCGAGCCGGCCGATCTCGGCCACATCGCCGTCAAGAATCACGACAACGCCCTCGTGAACGACTTCGCCCAGTTCCAGCGGGCGATCACCCTCGAGGACCACGCCGAGGCGCCCCAGCTCGCCTCTCCGCTCGGGCTGTACGACGCGTGTCCAATCACCGACGGCGCCGCAGCGATTGTCCTGGCCAGTCCTGCATTTGCAGCGGAACACGGCCTGGACGAGACGGTCGTCGTGACGGGGACCGGCCAGGGTGGCGACCGAATGGCGCTGGCCGACCGCGAGTACCTCGCGCGAACGCCGGCAGCCGAACGCGCCGCCGACGAGGCCTACGCGGACGCCGGGATCGAGCCGACCGACGTCGACCTCGCCGAGGTTCATGACTGCTTTACGATCGCCGAAGTACTCGCCATCGAGGCCCTCGGGTTCGTCGAACGGGGGGAGGGCATCACCGCCGCACGCGACGGAATCACCACCCGGGACGGCGACAGACCGATCAATCTCTCCGGCGGACTCAAAGCCAAGGGCCACCCGGTCGGGGCCACCGGCGTCTCGCAGCTGGTCGAACTCACGCGACTGCTCCGGGGCACCCATCCTCGGTCGGACGCGATCGAGGAGGCCGAAACGGCTCTCGCGCACAACGCCGGTGGGACCGTGGCCAGTACCACGGTCCACGTCCTGGAGGTGACCGGCGCGTGACGGACGTCGAACGCGCACGGGACGCGGGGTACGACGACCTCGTGGACGCCATCGCCGATGACGAGGGCTTCTATCTCGCGTGTCCGAACGAACACGGCTGGCTGCCGCCTCGCCGGATCTGTTCGGCGTGTGGCGCTCGCGAGTTGACGGCGGACCCCCTCCCTGACGCTGGCGAGATTGTCACGTTCACGGAGATCGGGGTCGGCGCGCCCAATTTCGCGGACGACACCCCGTACGTCACGGCGATCGCTGACTTCGGCCCGGTTCGGGTGACAGGGATGTACCGGGGCGACGCGGACCCCGAGATCGGAACGATGGTCGGGGTCGAGGTTGGCGAGCGCGAGACGACTGGCGACCGGGCTGTCGTCCTCACTCCGCGTTAGGTGCGACGAGCACGTCTCGCTGGAGCGTCTCGACGAACGTGTCTGCGTGTTCGACGTGAGGGAGTCGTTTGGCGTCGTCGAAGACGACGAGTCTCGCGTTCGCAGTATCGGCCCAGACGCGACCCTGGGAGAGCGGTGGACGGTCGGCCTCGCGCCCCCAGAGGAGCGTGATCGGAACGTCGAGGTCTCCGAGCACATCGCCGAGGTCGTCCTCGGGATAGAGATACCCGCTCACCAACGAGGCGGGTGCGAAACGGGCCCCCGGTTGGTGAGCCGACATCCACTCGTAGTCCACGACGTCACTCGTGAGGGTCGAGCTGTTAGCGTAGTCGTGAGGCGTGTGGAACTGTCGGATCGCGAGTTTGCTCGCGAGCGCGTTGAAGGCGGCCTGGCCGACGAGCGGTGCCCGCAGGAGCGAGCGGACCCAGAGGCGCCGCCCACGCTCCGTGCTATCAGTTGGACACACGAGAAGTAGTTCGGCGAGGTCCACGTCGCGAGCAGCGATCGCCGCGTAGCTACCGGTGAGCGACGTCGCCACCACGATCGGCGGTTCGTCGGTGAGATCGGCCAGCAGATCTCCCACGAACGTGACGTACAGCGAGGCGGAGTAGAGCAGCGGCGGCCGCTCGGAGTGGCCAAAGCCCGGGAGGTCTGGGGCGATGACGTGGTAGTCCTCGCCGAGGGTTTCGACGACGTTCCGGAATTCGTGATTGGACGCCGCGACGTGGAGCCCGTGGAGGAGCACGAGGTCTTGGTCGGTGGGATCGCCGACTTCCGTGTACGCGATGTCGAAGCCACGCCAGCGGTAGGTCCCCTGGTCGCCGTGGAGACCGGGCTCGTAGGCCCCGGCACGGGCCGTCAGCAGCCGGTTGGCCAGGGCCGTTGCGCCGACGGTTCCGGCCGCGACGCCGAGGAGATTGCGGAGTTTCATAGGAGACTACACGGTCGCGACGGGTATATACGTGGCGTGACGGGGGTGCGATGTCCACAGGCGGTGCCGGGACGGCCGGGGGAATTCAGTCCGGGCCCTTACACAGACCGAACACCGACGGCCCGGCTACGCGTCGCGCTCGGCCACGCAGTCCCGGATCGGCCCCAGGATCTCGTCGGCGACAGCGTACGGGTCGGTCTCGCGATCTCTGACCTGACCGACGACATCGTCGAGTCCACCCCGGCGTTCGATCTCCGATTCGAGGAGGTCCGCGAGGTCTTCGCGGAGCAGGGTACGGATCTCCTCGGCGTACCGGGTCTGGCGAACCGCGGCCAGTTCGCCGCTCTCGGTGAGATACGCGTGGTGGTCGGCAACGGCGGCGAGCAGATCCGCGATCCCGTCGCCGCGGGTGGCGACCGTCTCGAGGATGGGCGGTTGCCACTCATCTGTCGCCTCCTCGGGTTGGCCCGACCCGTCACCCAGGGCGTCGACGCCGTGGTGGCCGGCCGCCGGTCCGGCGTCGGCCCCTTCGTCGAGCATCTCGCGGAGTTGTTGGACCGTCCGGTCGGCGCCGTCGAGGTCGGCCTTGTTGACGACGAAGAGGTCGGCGATCTCGAGAATGCCCGCTTTGAGCATCTGGACGTCGTCCCCGCTGCCCGGTGGGACGAGGACGACGACCGTTTCGGCCGTCTTCACGACGTCGATTTCGTTCTGGCCGGCGCCGACTGTCTCGATGATGATTCGGTCCTTGCCGAACGCGTCGAGGGCTTTGACGGCGTCGGCGGTGGCGGTCGACAGGCCGCCGAGCGAACCACGCGCCGACATCGAGCGCACGAAGACGTCCATGTCGCCGACGTTCGACGCCATCCGGATCCGGTCGCCGAGGACCGCTCCGCCGGAGAACGGCGACGCGGGGTCGATGGCGATGACGCCGACGGTGAGGCCCTGCTCACGGTAGGCGGCAGCCAGCTTGTCGACCAGCGTCGATTTGCCGGCGCCCGGGCTGCCCGTGACGCCGATGACGTGTGCGTCACCCGTATGGCGGTGCAGGTCCGCCACGAGATCGCGGTAGCCCGGCTCGCGGTTCTCGATCGTCGTGATCGCTCGGGCCAGTGCCCGGTGGTCACCGGCCAGGACGTCATCGACGAGCGGCGCCGTCATCGACGCTCCGGCGCGTGCTCGCGGACGTACTCGATCATCTCCGCCATCGAAGCGCCGGGTCCGAAGACCTCGGCGACGCCCAATTCCTTGAGCTCGACCGTGTCGTCGTCCGGGATGATCCCACCGACGATGACGAGCGTATCGTCGAGGGCGCCGTACTCTTCGAGGCCCTCGAGGATCTTCGGGACGAGCGTGTCGTGGGCCCCGGAGAGGATCGAGATACCGAGGACGTCCACGTCCTCCTGGACGGCCGCCTGGACGATTTCCTCCGGTGCACGGTGCAATCCGGAGTAGATGACCTCGAAGCCGGCGTCGCGGAACGCTCGGGAGATGACGTGTGCGCCCCGGTCGTGACCGTCGAGCCCGACCTTGGCCACCAGACATCGGATCTGCCGGCGTTCCTCTTCGGCCTCCATGCGCTACCCTACTGGCGAGCACTCTTTTACGCTTACGGTGGTGGGTGCTCGTCGATCGTCGACCGACGATATCCCAAGAGGGAAACCGGCTCCCGTCCGACTCACGCCAATGGACGGTGTGGCAGGGGTCCGTTCGGTCGTCCGGGCGCGACCGGTGACGGTCACGGCCATTCTCTCGGCTGTCGGCTACGGCCTCGTCTTCAGTGCCCTCTACGGCGATCTCGGGCTCTTTCCGCCGCTCTCTCGGGGCACCGTCGACCTGTTCGGCCACCTCATCGCCGGGATCAACATCCTCGCGCTCTCCACGCTCCTCCTCGGCTGGCGATTCATCCGCCGTGACGAGGTTCGGCGACACCGCGCGACGATGCTGACGGCCTTTTCGTTGATCGTCGTCTTTCTCGTGTTGTACCTGTGGAAGACCGGCGGCGGCTTCGAGAAAGCGATCCTCGCGACCGGCGCCGTCAAGGCCGTCTACCTCGTGATGCTCGCGATCCACATCGTGCTCTCCGTGGTGGCCGTTCCCGTCGTCCTCTATGCCGTCCTGCTCGGACTGACGCACTCACCGGCAGAGCTCCGGGAGACCCACCACGCCCGAGTGGGCCGCATCGCCGTCGCGTCGTGGAGCCTCAGCTTGGCGCTCGGTGTGGTTACGTACGTACTGTTGAACCACGTCTACGGGTGGGAGCCCCGGGCGGCGATGCTCGTCCTCCTCGTGCTGCCGTCGGGCAGCCGGAACCGGACGTGATGGTGGACGTGTGCCGTGTCACCGGGCCACGGACCTTTTCCGCGCGCCGCCCGAATGCTCACGGGTGACAGCGGGCCCACACGACACGGAACCACCTGAGGCAGCCGAGGACGGCATCAGCCGGTGTGACTACTGTCGGCTGCCGATCCCCTCGACAGCGGTCACGCTCGAACGCGACGGTGAGACATACGATTTCTGTTCAGCGGCCTGTCGCGACGCCCTCGCCGACAGCGACCGCGTATTCACCCAATACCACGGCTTTCGGCACCTGTCCACCGGCGTTTCCGCGCTCGATACCAGTCTCCCGCAGGGGATCCCCCGCAATTCGTTCGTGATGCTGACGTCCCAGCCCGGTTCGCGTCTCGAGGCCGTCTTGACCGAGGTGGCCTGGCGGGCACTCCAGCGTGGCGAGCCGGTGGTCTTCGTGACGTTCCTCGAGCCACCGGTGTCGGTCATTCAGTCGTTCCTCTCCCTGGAGTGGAACGTCCTCCCGTCCCTCGAGAACGGGGACCTGCGAATTGTCGACTGCTTCACGGATCGGGTCGACGACCGGAGCCGTATGGCCGAGCGGATGGGCGACTGGAATACCCACCTCCGCGACGTGGCCGAGGGGGCCACCACTCGCGTGAGCGATGCATCTGATCTCAGTCGCGTCGAGAGCCAGCTCGATAGCGTGCTGACAGATTGTGGGATGCAGGAGACGGGACTCGTCGTCATCGACTCGCTGACGGAGATCGGCTCGCTCGTCCAGCCGGTCCAGGCCTACGCCTTCGTGAAAGACATCCGCGCTGACGTGGCGAAAGCCCGGTTCGTGCCGATCTTCGCTGGCGCAACCACCACGGCCAAGGCCGGCGGCTTTCCCCAGGACCTGGGATACATCGTCGACGGGATCGTCGATCTCCGACAGAATGACGAAGTCGTCGAAAGGGCCCTCGTCAAACAGCTTCGCGTGCGCAAGATGAACGGCGTGCTGACCTACCCCGAGTGGGCATCCTTCGAGTACACGGCGGGCGAGGGTATCGTCACATTCGACCCCATCGCGCAACTGGAGGCCGCCGGGGCGGCCCCGTCAGACGACGACAACGGCGACTCACCCGGTGATGATCGCCCCGACGCGGCCGACAGTTCCGAGTAAGCAGGGGGCGTCGTTTTCCGAGTGAGGACCAGTGACGGTTCTCAATCAGTCACTGGGAGCGCGTACGCGCCGGCGGTCATCGCGACCGCCGCGAGCCCGGTGAGGACCAGCAGGTTCACCCAGGGATCCGGGGCATTCGCCGTGGCCAGCACCGCATCGCCGCGATAGAAGGTGATGGCCCTGACCCCGCGGGCGAAGTACGTGAGCGGCGATAGCGCCGTCGGGAGCCAGTCTGGGAGCATCGAGACCGGCACGAACGTCTCCGACAGAAAGAGAAGCGGCAGGGCAATGGTGTTGCTCGCCGCGACGACGCCGTCCTGCGAGTCGGCGAGACTGCCGACGAGTGCGCCACCACCGCTGAACAATGCAACGCCGGCGATCACGAAGGGGACGAGGAGGAGGCTTGCCGGACCCAGGGTAACGCGCGCGTCCGTGACGCCCACCAGCAGGCCCAGCACGAGGGCCGTCGCGAGCCCGATGACGACGACGGCGACGACCGTCTGGGCCAGGAGCCACTCCGCTCGGGTCAGCGGTGTGGTCGCCAGTTTCTCGAAGCGGTTGCCGTCTCGGTGGCGCGCCACTTCGCTGCCGATCCGGGAGAGGGGCGTGAACAGCACGACGACGGCGAGGTATCCCGGGACGTACCACCCGGGCGGCTCCGCGAAGAGGCCCCCGCCCCCGGCCCCCGTCTCGACGAGGACGCCGAAGATCAGGACGAGCAAGAGCGGGAAGAGAAAGGTGAAGAAGACGGCCGTCCGCCGACGGGCGAACGAGCGCCACGCGGCACCGGCCGACGCCGCGAGCCGTCCGGCCCGACTCACGCCCTCTCGCCCCCGCGTTGGGCCTGGTGTGGGTGTGCCGACGTGTCAGTACGCCCCCCCGCGAGCGCGAGATAGACGTCCTCGAGATCCGGTTCCCGCCATTCGACGGTCCCGTAGTCGAGACCATTCGAGTCGAGGGTTACCAGGATGTCGCCGATAGCTCCAGGCGGCACGCCCCGGATCGCTAGCCCGTCATCGGTCACGGTGGTCGGGTATCCGAGGTCGGGCGCGTCGGCACCCGCCGTCTCCACCCGGAGTACACGCTCGCCCCCATAGGATTCGATCAACGCCGCCGGCGTATCGACAGCCAGGAGTTCGCCTGCCGAGAGGAGACCAACTCGATCCCCGTGGTGCTCCGCTTCGGCCATGTCGTGGGTCGTCAGCAGGACTGTCGTCCCACCGGCGGCGAGCCCATCGATGAGAGACCACAGGGACCGTCGGCCCGCCGGATCGATCCCGGTCGTCGGTTCGTCCAGAAAGAGGAGGTCGGGATTGTTGACCACCGCCGTCCCGACGCACACTCGCCGCTGCTGGCCGCCCGACAGGTGCTCGTAGCGGACGTCGGCGGCGTCTGTCAGTCCGACATCGGCGAGGACGGCATCGACCTCCCTGGCCTCGTCGTAGAGACCACCGTAGTACCCTAGGAGCTCGCGGGCGGTGAGTCGCTCGGGGGGCGAGAACGCCTGTGGAAGCAGTCCGAGGCGTTCCCGGTCGACGGCCGCGGGTGTCTCGCCGAGAATCCTGACGTCACCGGTCGCCGCCGTCGTCCCGGTGAGCGCCCGGACGAGCGTCGTCTTGCCGGCCCCGTTCGGACCGACGAGCGCGAACACGGTGCCACCGGACACCGACAGCGACACGTCGTCGAGGGCGAGCGTGTCGCCGTACCGTCTGCCGACGTTCTCGGCGACGATCGCGGCCATTGGCGCTCATCCGACGGCACCAGCCAAAGGCGCGTCGGTCCTAGACCTGCTCGCGGACCGATCGCACGATGTCGTCGACGTCGAACGGTTCCTCGTCCTTGTCGTAGACGGGCTGGCCGTCGACGCGCACAATGAAGACGCCGTGCTCTCCCATTGTGAGCGTCAGTTCGTCGATGTCGGTTTCGAGGGCCGACAGGATCGCCTGCTCGACGGTGAGTGCGCGGTCACGAAACCCACACGGGACACAGTACTCGATTTCGACCTCGGTCATGTGCGGCCGATTGCGCGCCAGTCGAATGGGTCTACCGATCTCCGGTACCCGGCACCCACGTCAATACCGCAGGCGACGGCTGCCAGACGAGGAGGCCGATCGTGACGGCGTAGACGATCGTCGAGAGGAGGTAGGCGTTGCTGTAGACGGCCGCTGCGAACGCGCCACCCCCGGCGAGAGTCGTCACGAGCCCCGCGATCAAGGGGAACGTACAAGAGACGCACGAGAGTAGCCCGACCGCGCTCCCGAGCACCGCTCCAGCTGCGTCGACGACGGTGACGTAGACCAAGTACGACAGCGCGAGGTAGCCGACGAGCTTGAACGGGACGATCACGACGGTGAGGCGGCTTAGGTCCACGACGAGGAGCGGGACCCAGCCGGGAAAGCCAGTCACGAGCACGCGGAGCCCGGCACCCCCCGTGGCGCTGGAACCGACGAGGCCCCCGAAGACGGCCAGGAGGCCGAAGTAAGCGGCGGCCACACCGACAGCCGGCCACCGGGCTCCTCCATCTGCGACCGGCCGAATGCGGAAGAATATCCACAGGGCCAGATTGAGCCAGACGAACGGCACCAGCACGACGAACAGCGGCCGGGCGATTGTCGGGCGTGTCGTGGCGAGGTACGCAAGGGCAAAGAGTGCCTCGGCGAGGAGGATCACACCGGCTAGGACCACCGCCATCGGTTTCGGCCGCCAGCCCCGGAGCACGCGGCCGCGCACACTCATACGACGAGGGCGTCAACCACGATGGCGGCGAGAAACGCCCCGAGGTAGGCGTTCGAGGCGTGGAAGGCCCGGAGGGCTGCCCACTCGGATTGCTCGCGATGGAGTCGAATGACTGCCCAGAGGAAGGCCGCGCCCACGGCGACGCTCGTCGCGCCGGCCAGCCAGCCCAGCGGCGTCAGCCAAATGAGCGTGGCAGCGGCGCTGAGGGTCGTGCCGAGCCACAGCAGGATGTGAGTTCGGGTCGTCGTCTCACCCCTGACGACCGGCATCATCGGAAAACCACCACGCTCGTAATCCTCGCGGTAGGCCAGCGCCAGATTGTAGAAGTGAGCCGGCGTCCAGACGAAGATGACACCGGCGAGCACGAGCCCCGGCAGGTCGACTGAACCAGTGATCGCCGCCCACCCGATCATGGCCGGGAGGGCCCCGGCGGCTCCGCCAATGACCGTATTCTGGACGGTATTGGGCTTTAAGACGACCGTATACACGATGCTGTAAAACAGGATAGCACTCAGGCCGAGGAGGGCGACAACCCAGTTGACCAGGCTGAACGCGACGAGCGAACTGGCCGCCAGGAGTAGCCCGAAACCGGTCGCCCGTCCCGCCGGCACCTCGTGGGTCACGAGCGGTCGGTCGGCGGTCCGGTCCATCCGGCGGTCGCGGTCCCGCTCGAGGACGTGGTTGAACGTGCCACTGGCCCCGATGGCCAGGACGCCGCCTCCAAGTGTGAGGATGATCGTCGTCGGCGAGAGAGGTGTCCCGGTCACCAGCGTGGCGAGGGCGATGCCGGCGAGGGCGACCAGACAGAGCAACCACATCAGCCGCGGTTTTGTCAACCTGACGTAGGCGAGGACGCGGTCCCGGGCGCTGACCGAGGATTCGGGCATCGGCGGAGGTGCCGGCTCCTCGGCGGATCGGGGCGCTGGATCATCCGCACCCCCCGTCACGGCGCGGAGGTGCCAGGCCAGCGCGAGCACCACCGTCGCGAAAATGGCGAGGCCGACCGTTAGATGGAACCCAGAGCGTGTAAGCGCCGCCCCCTCGGTCGCGATCAGCGCCCCGAGCCCGATCTGCACTGGATAGAGCGCGATAGCCGTGACGAGCGCTCCTCGAACCCGGGCCGGGGCACCGGATCCAAGCGACCGGACGACCGTCCAGACGAGGACACCGCCCACCAGAACGGCGGCCACCCGATGACCGAGGGCGATGGCGATTGCTGGATCCGTGAGCGGACCCGAGCAGGTCGGCCACGAGCCACAGGCACGGGCCGCTTCGGCGACGGCGGCGGTGGCGCCGGCGACGACCAGTAGGTACACCCCGACGGCCGAGGCCCCCAGCAGGCCGGTCAAAGACGGACGCGCCTGCTGTCGGAACATCTAGCCGGAGGTACCGGTGGCGTGCACTTATTCCCCTCGCTTCGGCCGACTGCTGTGGCCGCTCCGGCGTGGCATCGATACTTAAGCGGCCGCCCCGCATTGAGCGAACCATGGCTACTCCGCCGCAGACATTCGAGGACGTCGATGTAGGGACGACCGACACCTTCGGGAGCTACGACGTCACGGCAGACGAGATCACTACGTTCGCCGAGCAGTACGATCCACAGCTGTTCCACGTCGACCCGGAGGCTGCGTCGTCGTCGCCGTTCGGCGGGCTGATCGCGAGCGGCTGGCACACGGCGGCGATCACGCAGCGCCTGCTCGTCGACAACTTCCTTCAGGATTCCGGCGCCATCGGGTCGCCCGGGATTGCCGACCTCCGGTGGCGTCGACCGGTCCGTCCTGGCACCGAACTCGGCGTCGAGGTAGAAATCACCGACACGGACACGTGGGACGAGGACCGCGGGTTAGTTCGGGTGGCCATTCGAACGGTCGACGGTGAGGGGGAGGCGGTGATGACGATGGAAGCGCTGCTCCTGTTCCCTCGAGTCTGACTCAGTCGTCGTGGGCCGTCACCTCGTCGGACAGAACAGCCAGGACGGCGTCGACGGGCCGATCGGGTGGCGCATCGGACTCAGGAGCCGCACGGTCACTGTCGTCTCGGACGATGTCGGACTCCGGCCAGTCGATGACGGTGTCGATCGATTCAATATGTGCTTCCGTCGCCGGATCCGGATGGGACCCGGCTCGTATCACGGCGTCCGCGTCGTCGAGGAAGCGGTCGACTGCCTGGCGGGCCGCCTCGTCGGGTGTCTCGAAGGGTGCCGCCGTGACGACCGAAACGCCGAGCCATCCTGCGAGCGATGCCACCGCACCGTCGGTCGGCACGATGCCGGCGGAGACATTGATTCCAGCCCGCCAGCACGCACTCAACGCCCGAGCGGCGGGCGCGCCGGTGCCGGCCACATGGACCCGTGTGTCCACCTCGGGCCGGTCCGGCAGGGCTGTGACGGATGGTGTCGTCGTGATCGGGTTTTCGGTGACGGCTGCCGTCGTCTGGAAGGATTCGCCGAGGTCCGCAGAATCGAGGACATCCCACGGCGTTCCGACACGCCGAATGCAACCGTCCGCCAAGAGCGCGAGCCGATCGCAGTACCGGGCCGCGAGATCGAGGTCGTGAATGGCGGCGAGTGCCGTCCGTCCATCCTCGACGAGCCCGCGTATCAACTGGAATACCCGCACCTGGTGGTTGACGTCGAGGCTGGCGGTCGGTTCGTCGAGGAGCAGCACCGGCGTATCCTGTGCCAGCGCCCGGGCGACGAGGACGCGCTGTCGCTCGCCACCACTCACTTCGTCGACCGGCCGGGTTCGGAGGTGGTCGATATCCGTCGTGGCGAGCGCGTCAGCCACGGCCTCGGTCGCGTCAGTCCAGTCGAGGCGAGACCGGTGGGGCGTCCGCCCCATCTCGACGATCTCCTCGACAGTAAACGTGAACCCGAGATGGGAATCTTGGGGGACGGTTGCCACACGCCGGCTGGTGGCCCGCGATCCTAATCGGTCGATCCGGTCACCGTCGATCCGGACGTGGCCGCTGTCGGGAGTCAGCAGCCCGTTGACCGTCCGGAGGAGTGTCGTCTTGCCGGCGCCGTTCGGACCGACGAGCCCGACGAGTTCACCGTGGTCGACACGGAGATCGACGCCCTCCAGGACTGCCTGGCCGCCAAGGCTGACGTGCACGTCGGAGATGTCGATCACAGGGCGTGCACCTCTCGCGTCCGGAGCAGATAGAGGAAGAACGGGGCCCCGAGCGCGGCTGTCACGATGCCGACCGGGAGTTCGACAGCCCCGGACCGGGCGACTGTGTCGGCGAGCACGAGAAAGGCTGCGCCAGCGAGCGCGCTGGTGGGCAGGAGGATGCGGTGGTCGGGACCGACCAGGAGCCGCATCCCGTGGGGCACGATGAGGCCGACGAATCCGATGACACCGGCGACTGCCACCGCGGCGGCCGTGATGATACTCGAGACGGCCAGGAGCACGCGTTTCGACCGTTCGACCTCGATGCCGAGCGCGTGGGCGTCGGCTTCCCCGAGCACCATGACGTTGAGATCCCGGGCGTAGGCGAGGAGCACGGCGAACGCGAGGAGAGCGAGAGGGAGTGTGATCTCCACTTCACCCCAGCCGGTGTTGCGCAGGTGCCCCATCAGCCAGTAGACGGCGCGTTCGAGACTCTCGCCGGACTGCAAGAGGAGGTACGAGATGACGGCGCCGAGGAACGTCTGGACGGCAATACCGGCGAGTAAGAGCGTCGCGACCGGCGTCCGGCCGTTTTCTGTGGCGATGAGGTACACGGCGAACGCCGTGACGAGTGCCCCGGCGAACGCAGCCGCCTGGAGACCAAAGGGCAGCGCCAGCGGAAGGGCGATCGTCGCGACGGCGCCGACGGCGGCGCCAGCCGACACACCGATAATCGAGGGGTCGGCCATCGGATTGCGGAAGAACCCTTGCATGACGGCACCGGCGCTGGCGAGCGCGAATCCCACCACCGCGGCGAGCGCGATCCGTGGCAACCGGAGCTGGCGAACGATGGTCTCGGCGCTCCACTCGACGTCGAAGCCGAACGGATAGACGTACGCGATGTCGATCACGGGCACCGGTATACCGATCGGTCCGAGTTGGGCCGTCTCGATCGCGACAGCCATGCCGGCTGGAATACCAACCGCGTTGAGGGTCGACTTCGCGACCGCGAAGAGGCTGAGGGGCTCTGGTCCGATGGCCGCACTCCCGAGCATGACCGCGGCGAGCGCGACCAGGAGGCCGGCGGACCAGACGCCGGCCCTCGCGCTCGTATCCATGGTCTGCAAGTGGGCTTGGGTTAGGCAAATACTTGTTGCACCCAGCGATTCGCGGGTCGTGAGCCGACGACTGTCCAGGACCCGTCTGGGTGTGAACGCCACAGATGGCCGGAGCGGTCGGGATTGGTGACGGGGACCTCGACAGACAACAGTACGCCCCCTCGCGATCGTCCCCGGAATAGGTCGACCGGACGGACAAGACGTTTGTAGCTCGCCCACCCACCCTGTTCTGTGGTCGAAAACGTCATCTGGCCCGCCTTTCTGGACGGTGATCTGACGCGAAGCGAGGGCCGCCGCGTCTCCCTGGAGCTGGCCGTCGCCGACCCGACAGTCGACGAAATCGCGAATGCCGTCCAACAGGTCGGGTACGATGCGGTGATCGAACGGGATAAGACCTATCCCCGGGAGTACGAACCCCGCGGTCGCGTTCTCGTCAAGGACGCAGACGATGCGAGCAAGAGCGATCTCGTCCAGGCGGTGGCCGCGTATGTCCAAGCGCTGCGCTCATGAGACCGGCAGGCGAGGTCGTCAGGGTAACGCAGGGGCTGCTCGTCGTCAGAGCGGCTGACCAGGGCTACCCCGAGATTGGGCACACGCTCATCGACGATCAGCTCGAGGCGATTGGCCGGGTGGTGGACGTCTTCGGGCCGGTGTCGCGCCCGTACGTTGCGGTCACGCCCGGTGACGATATCGACGCCCAGCGCCTCCTTGGCGAGCGGCTCTACGAGCGCGACGCGTCCTGACGGTCCTTCGTAACCCTCAACTCGGGACCAACCAAGGCCGGAACATGGATCAGCGGACGCGAGCAGCCATCGCGGGGGTGGCGCTCGTGGGCGTCTTCGTCGTCGTCCAACTCGGTGCACTCGCACTCGTCGAACCGTTCCAAGCGAGCGGCTACCAGCCGGTGGAGGATCCACAGGATCCGACGAACAGCCTCCTGTACGTCGGCGCGATACTCGTCGTGACGGCGGTGATCCTCGCGGCCATCAGGCTCGGTTTCGATCTGGCACTCAGGGGTGTCATTGTGATCGCGGGCGCGGCCATCTCCCTGTACGTCTTTCAGATCGTCCTCCCGGCCCTGCCGTCCCTTCCGGTGGTCGGGGGCTTTCATCTTCTCGCGTGGGTCGCGGCGAGTGCCCTCGCCCTCGCACTCTGGGTCTACCCGGAGTGGTACGTCATCGACGCAGCCGGGATCGTCATGGGCATCGGCGCTGCCGGGCTCTTCGGTATCACGTTCGGCATCTTGCCGGCACTAATCCTGCTCGTCGTCCTCGCCGTCTACGACGCGATCAGCGTCTACGGGACCGAACACATGCTGTCACTCGCCTCGGGCGTGATGGAGATGCGGGTCCCGATCGTCCTGGTGATTCCGCTCTCACTGTCGTATTCGTTCCGCCGGGCCGACGTGCCGGATCCGACCGACGAGGGGAACGACTCTGCGTCGCAGTCCGACGAGGACGGGTCGCCGCTCGACAGAGACGCACTGTTCATCGGGCTCGGTGACGCGATCGTGCCGGCGGTGCTCGTTGCCAGCGCGGGCTTTTTCCTCACCGACCTCCCCACGGCCGAGGTCGTCGGGATTGCCGTCTCTCTCCCGGTCGCGGCGGCCATGCTGGGGACGGTCGCCGGCCTGGCGGTCCTCCTCCGCATGGTCCTGGCCGGCCGCCCCCATGCCGGACTGCCACTCTTGAACGGCGGGGCCATCGCCGGCTATCTCGTCGGCGCGCTGGCGAGCGGACTCTCGCTGGTCGAGGCCCTTGGTATTGCGGGCGTTCTCTGACTCGTCACTCGCCGGTGAGAGCCTCGCTCGCCGGCGCAAACGCAATCGACTCCCCTCGCCCCGCAGCCGCGGCCTGTTCGTAGAGCAGGTGTGCCGACGCGACAGTCTCGATCGCATTCCCCCCGCTGTCGAAGAGGGTGATTTCGTCGGCCGCCGTTCGGCCTGGTGCCGTCCCGGCGACGACGTCCCCGAGTTCCGCGTGGATGTGACCGTCGTCGATGGCCCCCTCGGCCACGGCTTGGATGTACGCCCCGGCGTCAGTGTCGATCCGTGCACGGAGGTCAGGCACGTACGTCGAGCGTGCCACCGTCGTGGCGTCGACCTCCCGGCGGTCCGGGTGATACTGTCCCATGGCCGTGACGTGCGCGCCGTCGAGGAGGCGGTCGCCGTCGAAGACCGGCTCTGTCGCGTTCGTCGCCGTGATGACGATGTCCGCCGCCTCGATTGCGGCACTGCTGTCCGAGACTGCCGTGACGTCGACCCCGAGGCGATCCGTCATGTCTGACGCGAACGCCCGACGGTGATCCGCTGTCGGCGAGTAGACGCGGACGATATCGAGATCCCTGACTGTCGCTGTCGCCAACAATTGGCCCCGTGCCTGTGCCCCGCTGCCGAGCAGTCCCACTGTCGATGCGTCCTCGCGAGCGAGGGCGTCGACTGCCACGGCTCCGGCTGCCCCCGTCTTGTACGGATTGAGACTCGCGCCGTCGAGCACCGCATAAAGGTCACCGGATTCCGCGTCAAAGAGCGGGAGGACGAAGTGGGCGTCGGCCGCGCCGAACCCAGCCGAGTACATGTAGCCACCCATGGCTCCTGTGTCGGGGAGGATCGCCAGGTATCCAGTCAGCATCCCCGGTGGGTCGTCGTTGTCGAGGCGGGTGCGCGGTTCGGCCGGGGCGCCCTCGCCGCGTTGGCGATATCCAGCGCGGACGGCATCGACGTATTCGGCCGGTGTCGCGAGGTCGGTGACCTCGTCGCTCCGGAGGAACAGCACGTCAGTCGTGGTCATACGCCCGCATGTCGGGCCCGCCCACTATAGAAGCGGGGGTCAGTCTGCAGTCTCGAAGCCGGGCGACTGTGGGCCACTCGTCCGCGGAGGTTGTCCCCCACCCGGGCCGCGGACGAACATGGCATGCCCGATCAGCGCGACCGCGAGCAAACCGGCAATGGGCACAGCGGTTGTCAGGTCAACACCGGCTCCGACGAGCACACCGGACACACCGACGAGGGAGAGCGGAATCAGGCCGAGAACCACGTCGTAGTATCCGGTCATTGTGTACTATCTATTATGCCGAATAGGAATATAAGACTTTCCCATAGGCAAAGTGGTTCATTCAATGTAACCCCGAAAATAACGATGGACAATGCATTGCTATAATTTCTAAATAATATCAAACTCATTTCGAACGCTCGATTTGCCGTGGTACGAGCTCGCACGCGGATGCCGACTCGCATGCGGTCTGCGCCCCTGATCCCAATCGTCTTGTCAGCCCTCGATCCTGGTGTCGAATCGACCGCCCCTTGGGTGTCGGCCGCGTGGCGGTCCGGCGGGTAAAGCCGCCAGGTGCCCACCGTGAGTGGCCGAGCCACGGATTTTCACTTTCGAAAACCACTGGGGTGTGTTTATCACCCACCGGACCCGACGGTGACTCAGTGGACCGTTGAGGCAACCCGGGAACTCCCATGACCACGCAGACGCGCGACGACCCGACCGAGTCGAGCGGGGCCGAGAAGCACACGCGCTATGCCGATATTTCCATCGGCGACGACGAATTCATCATTTACGATCGAACAAATCACCGTGCGTGGGTACAGTCGACGGTGGCGGTCGCCGTCGACGAGCTGCGGTGAGATTCCCCTCCCGATGACGACGTAATTTTCAGGCGTCGCCTGTCTTTGCCGGAGAGAGACGGCCCGATCTCTCGTCACAATCGCGCCAGGACAAGTGTCGCCAGAAGGCGCCACCCCACGACGAGGACTCCGCCGGCGAAGACGGTCACCAGGACGAATGTCAGAGCTGTGCCGCCAGGAAACAGCGGCGTCGCCCGGAGTCCTTGTCCGATCAGCGTGGCGGCAAGCCAGGCCGGCACCGACCAGGAAATCGCCCGTCTCGGCGTCAGGATGGCATCTCGAATATAGAGCTGGCCGACGAATGCGACGCCGGCCCAGCCGAGCAGAAACGGTGCCGCGACCCAGCCCACGTGGACCGGATCCACCAGTGGCGCTTCGCCGTGGTGGGCCGCCCCAAGGGTCGAGAACACGAGGATGGCGAGCCCGTCACCCAGTGCGAGGGCCAGCGTGGTTCGCCCGGGATCGACTCGCGAACGGAGGTAGCCGAGCGCGGTCACTGGCGACTCGTCGGTCCCATGGCCCTTTGGCGCTCCGGTCTCCAGTTTGCCGAGCGGTGGCTTCTTGCAGTCTACCCGGCAAGAGATCACCATGGAGTTCGAGGTGCGTGGATGGTCGGGATCGGGGCCGACGCTCGATCTCGATCACGAGCGGTTCGCCTACGCCGGCAAGTTCGTCATGTCGGGGACCGGCAAGGCGGCCGTCTGCGACGGTGGGGACCTAATCGGGGCCGCGGCCTTCAGCCCCGATCGGACCGACGAGTCAGTCCTCGTCGTTCGCTACATCACCGTCCGCCGCGACTGCCAAGGAGAGGGTGTCGGCCCACGGCTGTTGCGGTACGTCGCCGACTGCGCCGACGATCGAGGGTTCGGAACCGTCCGCATCGCCGTCAACAACCCGTTCGCCTACGAGGCTGCCTACCGCGCCGGCTTCGTCTACGAGGGCGACGAGACCGGCCTGGCAGAACTCGTGCTTGTCGACAGCGACGGTGGCGTCCCGTCTGCCGAGACCTACCGGGCGGGACTCGCCGTGTTCGCGGATCGCGACCTACCCCCGGCTGCCGAGGCCTTCGTCGACCGGCATCGCGACAGCGACCCACCGACTCCCGTCGCGAGTCCGGCGTAGACAACTCAAGCTGCAGCCACTGCGTCCTCGATCGGTCCGGACTCGAACAGGCGAGCGCCACAGCCGTCACACTCGACCGCCGCTACGTCGTACGAGCCACAGCAGGACTGGACCTCCTCGGTCCCGAATTCCGGCACGGTTCCGCACGACGGACACCGGTCGATGAACAGGCGGAGGCCGTTCAGCAGGTGCGCGCGGTCGGCAATCGCGACGTTCGACCACTCGGGCCAGCGGTCCGCGAGGACGGTTGCCGCCCCCAGGTCGGCGAGAAAGGCCGCCTCGGATGGCCAGATGCCGAGTCGCTGGTCGCCGACGTACACCTGAAACGCCTGGTCGAACTCCCGGACCTCGACTTCCCGGGGCTCGAGACCGAGGACGTCGAGGAGTCGTTCCCGCCCAGCGTCGGCGCTGTCGAGGCGGTCGATTGCGTCGTACCAGGTGCGCCGAAACCAGTCCGTCAGGCACAGATCCGGTCCGTCGGGACAGTCCTCGAGCGCGTCGACGGCCGTCAGCACCGCCTCGGGGTCGAGATCGCCTGCGGTGGGGGCCGGTGGGACCTTGCCGAACCGTCGGAGCACCCAGAGTGGTAAGTATCGCTTCGTGAGCGTCGGGGTCCCGGGAACGAGATAGCCTCTGAGGTAGATGAGCGCGACGGCAACGCCGAAGACCGCCACTCCCCCGGCTCCGGCAGCGACGGCCCCGAGTGGATTTACCGCCAGAATCCCGACCAGCACGCTGGCACCGGCGGCAATGACGAGGTTCACGGCGGTGCACGGCAGGCAGCGGTTCTCGCCGGTATACGCCGGTTGGCGGAGTCGCCCCACGAGTCTGTTCGCCGCCATTGCCAGCCACTTGTGGGGGTTGGGTGTTGAACGTTTCTCCGAGGACGGAGTGCGTCGGGAAGATTCAACACCCGGTGTGTCGAAGACCATCCCAATGGGCAACGCTGCACTCCGGGATCTCGCGGCCATCGAGGACGTGACCTGGGACGAGATCGCCGAGTCCGTCGTCGCGGTGGACGCCCACAACTGGCTCTACCGGTATCTGACCACGACGGTCCGGTGGACCAGCGAGTCGGCCTACACCACCCCGGATGGGACGGAAGTCGCCAACCTGATTGGGATCGTCACGGGACTGCCCAAGTTCTTCGAGCACGACCTCACGCCGGTGATGGTCTTCGATGGGGCCGTCACAGACCTCAAAGACGACGAGCTGGCCGCGCGGCGCGAACAGAAGGAGTCCTACGAGGCTGAACTCGTTGAGGCCCGTGAACGGGGAGACGAGATTGCGGTCGCGCGGCTCGAGTCACGGACACAGCGTCTGACCGACACTATTCTCGAGACGACGCGAGAGCTGTTACGGGTGCTCGACATCCCGATCGTCGACGCGCCCGCGGAAGGCGAGGCCCAGGCCGCCCATCTCGCGCGTCGGAATCAGGTCGATTTCGTCGGAACCGAGGACTACGACGCGTTGCTCTACGGCGCGCCTCTGACGTTGCGACAGCTCACGAGCAGCGGCAACCCGGAGCTGATGGATTTCGAGGCGACCCTCGACCGGCACGACCTCTCCTGGGAACAGCTCGTCGACGTGGCGATTCTCTGTGGCACCGACTTCAACGAGGGTGTCGCGGGCGTCGGTCCGAAGACCGCTGTCTCGCTTGTCACCGAGCACGGCGACCTCTACGGCGCCCTCGAAGCCGAGGGCGCGACCATCGGCCACGCCGACCGCATTCGGGAGCTCTTCCTCGACCCGGCGGTCACCGACGACGTCTCGATCGAGACCGCCATCAATCCGGATATCGACGCCGCCCGCACGTACGTGATCGATGAGTGGGCGGTCGACCCGGGCGAGGTCGACCGCGGCTTCGAGCGGCTCGAAGCGGCGCTGGTGCAGACCGGACTGGACCGATTCACCTGATCGATCGGGCTGACATCGGCAGTTTTTACGCGACTGCGACCGGACGGCGACCATGAGCGACGACTACCGTACGGAACGAGATAGCCTCGGCGAGGTCCGCGTCCCGACCGACGCCTACTGGGGTGCACAGACCCAGCGGGCCGTCGAGAACTTCCCGATCAGCGACGAAACCTTCGGCCGCCGATTCGTCCGCGCGCTCGGCATCGTCAAGAAGGCGGCTGCCGAGGCGAACCGCGACCTCGGACTGGTGGACGACGAGACGGCGAGTCACATCATCGCGGCTGCGGATGAAGTGATCGACGGCGACCACGACGATCAGTTCCCCGTCGACGTGTTCCAGACGGGGAGCGGGACCTCCTCGAACATGAACGCAAACGAGGTGATCGCCAACCGCGCGACGGAACTCGCCGGTGGCGAGATCGGTACCCGGGAGATTCATCCGAACGACGATGTCAACTACGGCCAGTCGAGCAACGACGTCATCCCGACCGCCATGCACATTGCGGCACTGGAGGCCGTCGAAAACGACGTCGTGCCGGCGCTCGAGACGCTGCGGGAGGCCCTCGCCGCCAAGGAGGCGGCGTTCGACGACGTGGTCAAGACCGGCCGGACACACCTCCAGGACGCCACGCCGATCACGCTCGGCCAGGAGTTCTCGGGCTACCGGACGCAAATCGAGAAGGGGATCACGCGGGCGACGAACACCCGTCAACATCTGGGCGAACTCGCGCTGGGTGGGACGGCCGTCGGGACGGGCTTGAACACCCATCCGGAGTTTCCTACGCGTGCGGCCGAGTACATCGCCGACGAGACCGGCCTGGCCTTCCGGGAGGCCGACAACCACTACGAGGCCCAGGCGGCCCACGACGCCATGGCCGAGGCGCACGGGGCGCTCCGTACAATCGCGGGCAGTCTGAACAAGATCGCCAACGACCTCCGGCTGCTCGCATCGGGCCCCCGCAATGGGCTCGGGGAGATCGATCAACCGGAGAACCAGCCGGGCTCGTCGATCATGCCCGGCAAGATCAATCCCGTGGTCGCCGAAGCGGTCAACCAAGTCCACACACAAGTCGTCGGTAACGATGCCGCTATCGCCGCGGGTGCTGCCGATGGGCAGCTCGATCTCAACCTCTACAAGCCCGTCCTCGCCCACAACTTCCTCCAGTCGGCCGAGCTCGTCGCCAACGGCAGCGAGGTGTTCGCGGAGAAGTTCGTGGCCCCGCTCGAGGCCGACCGTGAACACTGTGCCCGACAGGTCGAACAGTCGATGGCGCTCGCCACGGCACTGAATCCCGCAATCGGCTACGATCGGGCCAGCGAAGTGGCAAAGGCGGCGCTCGAGGAGGACAAGACCGTGCGCGAGGTGGCCATCGAGAAGGGCTATCTCACGGCCGAGGAGGCCGACGCGGTGCTCGACCCGCGCAAGATGACCGAACGGACGATTTTAGGCGCCGAGTAAGCCGGCTGGGCGTTTTCCTGCCTATCTGTCATGTCTGTGACGCTGGCGACCCGTCGGTACTGACCGCTCACACCCCGAAACAGCCCCGAATCGGGTGATATGCTGGATTTGTGGCGTCCGAGGTTGATGCGGGATTTGCCTCTGTGGCGAGGTGGATAGGCAGTGCGTACGTATGCGGTCCCATGACTGCAGCCACTGCGTCGACAAAACGGCCGACGGGGGCGAACGCAGGGGGCGAACCGATGGTCGATCCCCGGGCGCCGCGATTCGGCCAAACGCTCACCGCCCTCGGGTTGGGCGCGGCCGTGGTCTTCGACAGTCCGATTCTCCTCTCTGTTGTGGCCGTGGTCCTTGTGGCTGCCGTCGTCTCCGGTTGGCGACTCGACCTGTATGCGACGTTGTGGCGGACGTTCGTCGTCCGGGCTGTCGGCGCGCCGCCCGAGCGCGAAGCTGCCGCTCCCCACCGGTTTGCGCGGGTTCTTGGGGCGATCGGGGCGACTCTCGCGTCTGTCCTCGTGTTCGCCGGCTTCGGGACCCCTGGATACGCTGTGGCGGCCGCGGTCGCGGGGCTTGCCGCCCTGGCGGCGTCGACGGGTATCTGTGTCGGGTGTCGGATGTACCGACAGGTCGCGCTGTTCCGCCGGCTGAACATCGTCTAAAACCACCGGTGGGGGGCATCGCCGACGAAACCCGGTCGAACGGAGCGCTTTTCACGGTCCCAGCGCCACTCGCACCCAATGGCCGCCTACGACTACGCGGAGCTGGGTCTGGTGGCTGGGCTGGAGATCCACCAGCAACTGGACACCGAGACGAAGCTGTTCTGCGAATGTCCCACGGACCGTCGTGACCCCGACGAGGCTGTGCGGACGATCACTCGCTACCTCCATCCGACGGCGAGCGAACTGGGCGAGATCGACGAGGCTGCGCTGGAGGAGAGTCGGGTCGACCGCGAGTTCGAGTACCTCGCGTACGACACGACCTGTCTGGTCGAGGAAGACGACGAGCCACCGAGCCGCCTGGACGCGGAGGCCGTGTCAGTCTCCCTCGAAATCGCCCAGCTACTCGACATGACTCCCGTCGATCAGGGGCACGTCATGCGCAAGATCGTCGTCGACGGGTCGAACACCACCGGCTTTCAGCGGACGATGCTGGTCGCAACGGACGGCGTGATCCAGACTGACGACGGCCCGGTCGGGATCGAGGACCTCATGCTCGAAGAGGAAAGCGCACAGCGGATCTCGGCGACGGAGACGGGCGTGCAGTACAGTCTCGACCGGCTCGGCATTCCACTCGTGGAAATCGGGACGGCCCCTGACATCGACACGCCCGAGCAGGCGCGAGCCGCCGCCGAGCGGATCGGCATGCTCCTGCGCTCGACCGGGTCGGTCAAGCGTGGACTGGGGACGATCCGCCAGGACGTCAACGTCTCGATTGCCGACGGTGCCAGAGTTGAGATCAAAGGTGTCCAGGCCCTGGACGATATCGACGACATCGTCCGGGCCGAGGTCGGCCGGCAGGTGGAACTTCTCGACATCGCCGAGCACCTCGCCGATCGTGACGCCAGCGTCGGCGACCCTCGGGACGTGACTGACCGCTTTGCCGAGACAGAGAGCGGCGTCATCGAAGGGGCGCTCGCGGACGGAGGTGTCGTGATGGCCGTCCGCCTCGGAGGCTTCGACGGGCTTGTCGGTCGGGAACTCCAGCCGGATCGCCGCCTCGGAACGGAGTTTGCCGACCACGCCAGGCGACACGGTGCTGGCGGCATCTTCCACACCGACGAGCTCCCGGCCTACGGCATCTCCGACGCCGAGGTGACCGCGCTCTGCGACGCGGTCGGGGCCGACGCGACCGACGCAGTCGCCCTCGTGGCGGACGACCCGGAGACAGCGGAGTTGGCCATCGAGGCGGTCGCGGATCGGGCCCGGGCTGCCATCGACGGCGTCCCCGAGGAGACGCGGGATGCGAACCCGGACGCCACGACCAGTTACTTGCGTCCGTTGCCGGGCGCGGCCCGGATGTACCCGGAGACGGACGTGCCCCCGGTCGAACCCGACGTCACGGAGGTCGAGCCGCCGGAACTCCTGACGGAGAAGGTCGAACGGTACCAGCGGGAGTACGGACTCGACGCGGGACTCGCCGAACAGGTGGCCTTCGGGCGACACATGCCACTGTTCGAACGGGTCGTGCAGGCCGGCGTCGATCCAACGCTCGCCGCCGGCACGCTCGAATCGACGTTGACGGAACTTCGGCGCGACGACGTGGCTGTCGACAGACTCACGGACGAGCATCTCGCTGACGCCTTGGACCTTGTCGCTGCCGGGGACGTGCCCCGTGAGGGGTTGCCCACGCTGCTCGAGCTGCTTGCTGCGGATCCAGCCCGGACAGCTGCGTCGGCGGCGGAGGCGGCTGACCTCGGCGGGGTGGAGACGGACGAGGTCCGGGAGACTGTCCGCGAGGTGGTCGAACGCAACGCCGACCAGGTCGACGCCGAGGGGATGGAGGCGTTCTCCGCGCTGATGGGTGAGTGCATGGGCGCACTCCGCGGCAAAGCCGACGGTGACGTCGTCAGCGATATCCTTCGCGAGGAAATGCAGACCCGGATGGACTAGGCAGTCTCACGTCCGATCGGTGTCGGGGACGTGCCCGGCGGCGTGGATGGCGCCGCGGCGAAACAGCCCAGTGAGCGTCCGGGCTTCGCGCGGTGTCGGGTCAGCCCGGCCGACGACGCGACGGAACAGTCGACCCGCCTTCTCGCGTTTCTCGCGTGGGTGGTCGATCGCGACGAGAAACTCGGCGAACCGGTCGTGGAGCCGCTCGACAGCATCCGGCGGTGCCCGCTGGTGTGGATCCGCCGGGAGCTGCGTCGCCGAGAGCGTGAGCTCGCGCAACTCGTAACAGACGACCGTGGCGGCCTGCCCGAGGTTCAACGACGGGTACGCGTCACTCGCCGGAATCGCACACACCTCGTCGAACCGGCCCAGTTCGTCGTTCGTCAGGCCCACGCGCTCTCGACCGAAGACGATCGCCGACGGTCCGGTCACTCCGCCGAGTCGGTCGGCGAGGTCCGTGGGCCGGCAGACCGGGTATCGGACGTGGCTCGTCGGATCTTCATTCGGGATTGCCGTGCAGGCGATGGTATGGTACTCGCCGATCAGTTCGTCGAGGCGCAATTCTCGGGCGTCCGGCAGGACGTCCTCGCGTGCCCGGCCGGCGAACCCGTAGGCCTCCCCGTCCGGATCGAGCGGGGGTGGATCGACCAGCAGCAACTCCGACAACCCGAAGTTCTTCATGGCCCGGGCCACGGTTCCGACGTTGCCCGGAGTCTCGGCGTCGACGATTGCGACGGCGGGGTCGGGATCGCTCGGGGTCATACGTCGAGATCTCCGAGGTCGAGGTCGAGCGCATCACGTTCTGCGTCGTCGAGCCCGGACACTTGCGATTCGACGTCGTCGAGCGTGTCCCGATCGGGTGATTCGGGCAGGCGGTCCGGGGCTTCGTCGACGTGATCGAGTCCCGCGTATCCTACGGGGGCCCGGCCGCCGTCGTCGAACCACGCGTGGAACTGCTCTTGGAGCGTGGCAGTTCCGGCGAACTCGCTGCCACCCAGCTCCCGGAACCAGTAGAGAAAGTCGGGTTCGTGGTCCGCACAGAGGAGGACCTCCGCGAGGGGCTCGCCGTAGACGATTTCGACCTGGTTCGCGTGCTCGATGCTGTCGGTTCCGTGGGTGAGCCAGCAGGCGTCACAGGGCTCGCCGAGGATCGCCGTCAGCCGCACGAGCCGATTTCGCTCGTCCGCCGGCATCTCGTCGATCGGACGCAATTCCCCGGTCTCGTCGAATATGGCGTCCTCGTCGAACCGCCAGCCCCGCACCCCGACGCTGACCTTGCTCATAGTCGCCGTAGGCGGTTCGGCGATAAAAACCACCGGCACACGGTCGCCTCCGGAGCGGACCGCTTTTGGCTTGTGGCGCCTGACGGCGTCCATGGACACGGTCGAGGCTGCCGGGCTGCAGATTGGCGACGGGCACCCGACCAGAATCATGGGGGTGGTCAACGTCAGTGCGGAGTCGCCCTACGACCCATCCGTCTTCGAGGACCCCGGTCTGGCGGCGCGCCACATCGACGAGGCACTGATCGACGAGGGTGCCGACATCGTCGACGTGGGTCTCGCCTCTGCCAACAAGCGGTTCGACGTCCTGACGCCCGAGGCGGAGCTGGCCCGGCTCGACACGGCCGTCGAGGCCATCGATTCCGTCAGTGGTGATGCTGTTTTCTCGATCGAGACGCGGTACCACGAGGTCGCTGACGCCGCGCTCAGTCGTGGATTCGAGATGGTCAACGACGTGTGTGGGTTCGCTGATCCGGCGCTGCCCGACGTCTGTGCGGACTACGGTGTCGCCGTCGTCAAGATGGCGAGCCCGCCCGATCTCGAACGGCCTGGGGCGTTGACGGATGTCGACGACATATACGAGGCCCTGCAGCGCGACGGCTTGACGGAGAAGACGATTGTCGACCCTGCCTTCGGGGGCTGGACCGAAGCGAAGACCCTGGCCGACG
The DNA here is from genome assembly GCA_964383875.1 of uncultured Halobacteriales archaeon. Taxonomy (GTDB): domain Archaea; phylum Halobacteriota; class Halobacteria; order Halobacteriales; family Haloarculaceae; genus CAYLJD01. The sequence continues at coordinate 3,048 of CAYLJD010000006.1, read as the reverse complement.
ACCGCGAGACCTTTCGGCGGCTGCGTGAGTTTCGCGCGCTGGGCCGGCCGATTCTCGTCTCGATCAACCGGAAAAACTTCCTCCGCGACCTCGCCGACCGCTCGACCGAGGCTGCCCTTCCCGTCAGTCTCGCGGCCACGGCGATGGCAATCGAACGTGGGATCCACGTCGTCCGGACGCACGACGTGGCGGAAACCTGGGATGCTGCCCGTGTCGCCGATACGTTCGCCCGGGAACGCGCCCGGGACCGGGGAATCGGGCTTGAGGAGCTCACTGTCGACACCATTGATGACCTGGCGAGACACCTCGACAGCTTCGACGCCCCGAAGGCCGATCCAGGGGTCGCAATCGGGCGGGCGTTCGTGATGGAGGCGTTGCCTCCGGCAGCACGGACCAGCTTGGTCGAGCACGCCGCTGAGCGGGACCTTCTGTGTGTCACCGACGGCCAGCGTGTCCTGCTCGGTGGGACTGCATCGACGTTGTCGGCCCTGGCCGACGAGACCGAGGATTCGGCGCCGCTTTCGCGGGCACTCAGTCGGGTGAAGGCGGCGTGCCGGTAAGAAAACTTATGCCGAATGCGCTAAAACCGGGGGATGAAGGCCGAAAGGGCACCCGGGCAGGGGTATCACCTGGTGCCGTTTCGGCACAACATCCGGTTTATCGTGGTGCCACGTGCCCCAGCCGCAGGACCCCCTCGAGAGGCCGGTCATGAACTTCGAGCGGTGGGAACCGGTCTACGAGGCAATTCTCGCTGACATGGGGTACGATCGACACGCCGACCAACACGCCCGCGACGTGCTCTGTTCGCTCGTCGGGAAGGCGGCGACGCTCGATGTGAGCGACCATTCACTCGACGGCAAGACGGCGGCGATCGCCGCGCCAGGACCCACGCTCACGGCCGACGACGTGCGACTGCAGCAGGCCGATTGGGTCCTGGCCGCTGGCTCCGCCGCCGACCGGCTCCAGGCGATGGGTGTGGCCCCCGACTGGGTGGTTACCGACCTCGATGGACATGGACTCTCAATCCGGGAGTTTGTCGCAGCGGGGAGCCGGGTCGCGGTGCACGCCCACGGTGACAACGTGGACCGGCTCGAATCGCACCTGTCGACGGGACCGTTCGACTCGATTCTTCCAACGACGCAGGCCGAACCCGTCGGGCCGGTCTCCAATCTTGGGGGCTTTACTGACGGAGATCGAGCCGCGTTCCTCGCGTCGGCACTCGGGGCCGATCGACTCACCTTTCCTGGATGGGACCTCGATGACCAGTCCGTGAGCCCAGAGAAGCGTCAGAAACTCGTCTGGGCAGCGAGATTGTTGCTGTGGCTCGAGCGGTGCAGGGGCGACTCCTTCGACGTGCTCGACGGCCGACGGGACACGATCGACGATTCGGTATTGCCCGACGAGGGGTGAGGTGGTCGGATCCGTCGTGGCTGGCGGCGGTCGTCAGGCTGCCAGCCCGGACGGGAGAGCACTTACCCGCCGATTCTGAACGCGTCAACAATCTGGACGAGCGCCGCCCCGAGCAGTCCGAAAACGAGCGGGTACAGGAACCCGAACAACGCCGCTTCCGAGAGCGATATCCGTGCCGTCTCGCCCGTGACCGTCGAGGAGACGAAGGCGAACGACCCGAGGAGGGCCATGGCGCCGAACCCGATCGAGAGTCCGACGACAGCAAGAGCGGTTTCGATCGGGTCCAGCCGGCCGCCGAGCAGCCACACGTAGGTGAGCCCACCGACGCCCACCAGGAGGAAGACCGGAATCGCGTAGTAGACCACGATCGGGACCACGGGCGGGGGCGTCGCTTGATTCGCCATCACGGTCAGAAAGTCGAGCTGGCCGCCGCCAGAGAGGTCGGCACCGACGTTGAGTGAGCTGTAAAACACGAACCCGGCCAGCACGAGGGTCCCGAGGAGGTCCACGGCTCTGGCGTCGTCGAGCGCCACGAGCACCACCGTAGCCAGGAGCCCCGCCGGGAACGCCAGAATCCCGATGGCGATGGCTGTCCGCCAGTCCACTGTCACCAGTCTCCGACGGAGTCCTGCCACCGTATCTGCTGCCATGCGCTCGTCGCTCCCACTACTGCGAATCGACGGCGACAGCAAAAGCGTTCGGCTCAGCCCTCTGGCTCGAAATCGAGGGCGGCGGAATTGATGCAGTAGCGCTTGCCGGTCGGGTCTGGCCCATCGTCGAAGACGTGCCCGAGGTGCCCGTCACATCGGGCACAGACGACTTCGGTCCGTTGCATGCCGTGACTCGTGTCCAGTCGTGTCTCGACGTTCCCCTCGTCGTAGACGTCCCAGAAACTGGGCCAGCCGGTTCCGGACTCGAACTTCTCGTCGCTGTCGAAGAGGACGGCCCCACACCCGGCACACCGGAAGGTGCCGTCTTCCTTCACGTCGAGGAGGTCGCCACTGAACTTGGGCTCTGTCCCTGCTTCCCGGAGAATCTGGTACTCCTCGTCGGTGAGGATTTCCCGCCACTCCTCGTCAGTTTCGGGAACGGTGTCCTGGCTTTCGGCCATGTTACCCCTTCGGCGTCCAGCCGTATAACTCCGGCCGTCTGCGCAGATCGGGGGTCGATCTACTCGATCCCGCCAGTCCCGGTGTCGGCAGCCGGGAGGTCGTGGCGCACCACATCGATGCCGAGCTCCTCCAGGGCCGCCTCCATGTGTTCGTCCTGGGCGTAGTCTGCCCCGGCCGCCTCGCGGATTTCTTGGGTCTTCGCGAGTACCTCGCCACGTCGATCGTCCGGAACCTCCCACTTGTCGGCAGCCAGCTCGATCACGAGGCCGTCGTGGTCGGTGGTGTACAGCGAGTGGAAGATGCCGCGGTCGAAGACGTTGTAGGACTTCCCCGCACCGTCGAGGGCAGCCATGACCGACTCGAATCGGTCGGGGTCGATGCTGAACGCGATGTGGTGAACGCCGCCGACAGCAGTCCGTTGCGGGCGCGGATCGGCGTCACGGTCATCGCTGACGAAGAAGGTGAGGATCCGCCCGTCGCCGGTGTCGAAAAAGAGGTGCGTCTGGGAGGGGTCGTCGAGGTTCGG
>CAYLJD010000005.1:8125-50580 GCA_964383875.1 uncultured Halobacteriales archaeon | reverse complement strand
GTTGACCTCGAAGATGTCGATGTCACCGACGTCCATGTCGGCCTTCTCGAGGACGCCCCGGGTCGCGGGGACCGGCCCCTTGAGCATCGTCACGGGGTCGACACCGACGACGTCGGTCGCGACGATCCGAGCCATCGGGTCCCAGCCGCGGTTCTGGGCTTCGTCGGCACTGGCAACGAGGACTGCCGACGAGCCGTCCACGATCCCGGAAGAGTTGCCCGCGTGCTGGACGCCGTTGCCCTCTTCGCGGAACGACAAGGGCAGCCCAGAGAGCGTCTCGAGGTCCGTCCCGGGGCGGGGATGGCCGTCGTTCGTGACGGTGATCTCCTCGCCGTCGAGTTCGGTATCGACGGGGATGATCTGGCTGTCGTAGTGACCGGCCTCCCAGGCCTCGGCCCAGCGCTGCTGGGAGTCGACAGCGATCTCGTCGACCTCCGTTCGCGAAATATCGTACTCCTCGGCGATACGTTCAGCCCCCTCGCCCTGCGTGGTCAGCTCGTCGAAGTGCTCGAAGTACGAGTCCGTGAGCTCGCCGCCACTCGAACCCATCGGGACTCGGGTCATGTGCTCGACGCCCCCACCGATGACGATGTCGTGCTGGCCGGCCATCACGTTCAGCGCCGCGTAGTTGACCGCTTGCTGTCCGGACCCACACATGCGATCGAGCTGGACGCCCGGAACGATGTCGCCCCAGCCGGCGATCATCGGGGCCAATCGACCGACGTTCGAGCCCTGCTCACCGACGGGACTGACACAGCCGTAGATGACGTCCTCAACGTCCGCGGGGTCGAAGCCGTTTCGCTCCCGGAGGGCCGGGAGTGGTTCGGCGGCGAGGTCCTGGGGATGGGTATCCCGGAACTTGCCGTCGCGTTTGCCAAACGGTGTCCGAACCGCGTCGACGATCACTGCTTCCTGCATAGTGCTAGCGTCTTGCACCCCCACACCCATAGGCGTGTCGAGAGTGTAGCCGACTCGTCCGGCCGTTCGGTTTATGCAAACTGGGCCGGTACGGTCGATCGTGCACTACGCCGATCGGTTCGGGCGGCGGGCTCGCGATCCGCACCTCGCGGGCCTGCTCGTTGGCGGGGCCGCACTCCTCTTTACGAGTGTCTGGGTGCTGGCGGCGCTCGCGACAGCCGAGATCGGTGGGACGATGGTTGAGGAGGCGACCTTCGTCGCATTTTTCCTCGTCGTCACGCCGCCAAACGCCTACGTCGTGACACGGCTCGCCTGGGACTGGCTGATCGCACCGCACCGACATCTCACGTACCGCCGGGCGGCCCTCGTCGGCGTCGGGACCGGCCTGACGTCGTATGCCACGCTGTCGGCAGCGTTCTTCCTGGCCTTCGTCGGGGTCCGCTGGCTGCAGGGCGAGACAATCAACGGGTTCGTCGGCGACCCGGTCACCATCGTCACACTCCCGCTCGACGTCGTGGTCTATGCCTTCGTAGGCAGTCTCTTCGGGATCTACCTCACCGCTGGGTTTCCGATCATCTTGACGGTCGGCGTCGCCCTGGGGCTGGTCCATCTCCACCTGTCACTCGACGAACCCGAGACGGTAGCGTGAGCGTCCAGTCAGCAATCAGCTCACCGTTCCCGCTCGGCCAACCGACGCTTACGAGCCCGCTCCACGCGTCGCAGCTGCGCCGCCGAAATGTCCGCTCCGCGTAGCGCGTCGAGTTGCGATTCGACGACGCGGTTTTGTTGGGGACCCCAGACGTCGGCGGGTGTCGAGTCGATGTATTCGACCCACCGCTTGACCCGTTCGATACGGCGAGCTCGCCGCGCCTGGTTGTTCTCGGCCGGTTCTTTAGGCGTCGACGAGTCGGTCATAGTCGGTTCGGACGCCAAGGTCGTCCACCCATCGTTCGAGGGCCGGGATGCTAAGGGTTTCCTCGAAGAGAGTATACAGGTGGACGGCATCCTCGAAGTCGGTATCCGTTCCCAGGTACAGTTTGTACCCAATTTGGAGTTCCAGGGGTCCGATCGGGAGTGGGTTCCCGGCAATCCGAGCCGTAATCGCCCCAGTCAGCGACGCCCGATCGAACCGATCAGTGACGTGTTTCGCCTCAAGGTGCGGTGCGACTTCTCCATCTCGGGCAATCCAGATGTGATCGCCATTCGAGAGCATTTCGTACATGTCCGACAGCGGCATGGCCGGTCCCCAGTATCCCTGGGTTTCGAGGTCCTCAGCGATCGCCTCGATCGTCGGCTCGTCCGTTCGCTCAAGGAGGACATCGATATCCTGTGTCGATCGGGCCCGACCGGCCAGGATCGCGACGTATCCGGCAACAAAGACGTGTTCGACCGCATGGGCAGACAAAATCGACGAAAACGAGAGTGCCAGTTCGTCGAGGTCGTTGGGCTGGCGGTCGACGACAAGAGTATTGTCGGTGAACTCGATTCCGCCCATGGACGGCCAACGTCACCCGTCGAAATAAATCTGCGTTCCGGCGCTACACGCCTCGTCCCTGGAGCTGTTCTTCCTCGGGGAGGTCGACGTTGGCGTCGCCCGCCATCCCCTCACCGATATTCGAGGCGATTTCCGCCAGTGCCTCGGGGTCGTCCCAGTTGTTCACGGCGTCGACGATGGCCCGGCCCATCGCCTCCGGATTCTCGGCGCCGAAGATGCCCGAGCCGACGAAGATGCCGTCACACTCGTGGTGCATCATGAGCGCAGCGTCGGCCGGCGTCGCGATGCCGCCCGCGGCGAAGTTGACGACCGGGAGGCGGCCCCGGTCGGCCGTCTCGTGGACCAGCTCGGCCGGCGCATCGTGCTCGCGGGCCCACGCCTCGCGTTCCTCGTGGGTGGCGCCTTCGAGGGTGCGGATGGCCCCCTTGATTTGCCGCTGGTGGTGGACCGCCTGGTTGACGTCGCCGGTCCCTGCCTCCCCCTTCGTGCGGATCATGGCCGCACCCTCGTCGATTCGTCGGAGCGCCTCGCCGAGATCACGCGCTCCGCAGACGAATGGCGCCGTGAAGTCGCGCTTGTCGATGTGGTAGGCGTTGTCGGCAGGGGTCAGCACCTCGCTCTCGTCGACCATGTCGACGCCGATCGCCTCGAGGATCTCAGCCTCCTTCGTGTGGCCAATGCGGGCCTTGCCCATGGCCGGAATCGACACGGCGTCGATGATCGCCGCCACGTCGGCCGGATCGGCCATGCGTGCGACGCCGCCGCGCTTGCGGATATCCGCCGGAACCGCCTCGAGTGCCATCACGGCGACAGCGCCCGCCTCCTCGGCGATTCGGGCCTGCTCGGAGTTCACGACGTCCATGATGACGCCGCCCTGCTGCATCTTGGCGAACCCCCGCTTGACGAGTTCCGTCCCCCGCTGGAGGTCCTCCAGGTTCGTCTCGTCGGACATGTCGCCGTATTGGCGACCGAACCACCTAACGGTTGCCTTTGGTTGGATGTGGGACTCCCGTCCCTCACCGGGCATCTCGGTCGCTGTTCTCGACGGACGGGAGACGACAGGCCGTGACGGGCACCACTGGCGATCGGTGCACCACAAGGAGTTAGGTACCCGGACCCGACCCGGACGGTATGGCAGGCGTCGCGGGGATCGGGCGAACCCTCGACAACGTCGTCGCCCGCTACACGCGGCGGGACATTCCCGACCCCGAGGGCCTTCCCCGGTACGTCGCGCCGCTCCCGACCTGGCTGGAAAACATCGGCCTCCGGCTCGCGTGGCTGATCGTCGCGGTCAACCTCGCCGGCACCGCGTTCGGTTTCTGGTACTACCGGGTCCAGTTCGAGGCCACGCCGGTGGTCATGTGGCCGTTCGTGCCCGACAGCCCCGCGGCAACGCTGCTCATCGCGCTCTCGCTTGCAGCGTGGCGGCTGGACGTGCGTGCCGGGCCGCTGCACGCACTCGCCTTCTTCGGGTGCATCAAACTGGGGTTCTGGACCCCCTACGTCCAGGTCGTTCTGCAAAGCCCCGCGGGTATCCCGGACTGGCTGTACTACTTCCTTATTTTCTCGCACCTGGCGATGGTCATCGAGGCGTTTCTCATCCATCGGTATGCCGAGTTCTCCGTGGGCGCGGTCGCCGTCGCGGTCGTCTGGTACGTCGCCAACGACGTCGTCGATTACTTCTGGCCGGTGGTCGGCGAATTCCACCACACGTGGCTCCGGGCGGAAGTCGTGGGCGGCGGCGTCTCCCACGGCGTGGCGGCGCATCATCTCGCGGCCGCTGCAGCGGTGGTGCTCACGGTTGCGGCGGTGTTCCTGGCGCTGTCGACCCGCGTCGAGAAGATCCGCCGACGGTGAGCAGCGCCGATCGACCACGCTGAATCCGCTACGGTTGTCCGGTTCACACCGGGATAGTCCCGGCCGCGACGTACTTGTGGTGGCGGGGTTCGCGGCCCCAGAGCACCGGATCCAGTAACGACTCAGTGGTGACATCCTCGAGTCCCTGGCCGGCCAGGAACTCCCGGAAGTCCGTGGGCGACAGGCCGTGGTAGAGCGGGAGGTCCTCGTGGACGTGCTCGTATTCGCCGCGGACCGTCTCGTGGTTCCACTGCCCCTCGAACAGGACGAGGCGACCACCAGGTTCGACGACGCGACGCCACTCGCTCACGGCCCGGTCCGGCTCGGGGAGCGTCCAGAGGAGGTGGCGTTCGACGACGACATCGAACGTGTCGTCGACGATGCCGAGTCGGGTCGCGTCGCCGAGTCCGAACGTCACAGCACTGTTCGTCTCGGCGGCCTTGGCGGTTGCCTCCCGAAGCATCGGTTGGGCGATATCGATGGCCGTGACGTCGTGTCCGAGCCCGGCAAGCACCAGCGAGATGACGCCGGTGCCACAGCCGACGTCGAGCACGCGCTGTGGAGCCTGCCCGACCCACGTCCCGAGGACGGACTCCCATCGTTCGCGTTGGGCGTTGTCGTGAATACCGTGTTGGGGTTCTTCGTCGAAACTCGATGCCCGACGGGCCCAGTGCTGGCGGACCTCGGACACCACGTCAGTCGGTGGTCGCTCTGTCACAGCTGCCCCCGATACCACGGCTCCATCCGGCCGGTTTGCCGGCCGTGTCCGGCCCTGCTCGACCGCACACACCGGTCACCGCCCGTTCGAGGGGTCTGTCTCCTCACCATTCCCGTGTGCCCGCACCCAGAGCTCGCCAATTCGCGAGAGGCGCGTCCGGTGGGACTTGCCGTGAGCGTCCTGTTCGATGTATCCCTTCCCGCCAGGGCCAAGTCGGTCGACGTTGTAGATGACTTTCGACCGAAAGCTGTCGGTGTACTCCTCGCCGAGCTCCCGGGCGAGCTGCTGGGCCAGCTCCGAGACGGATTCGAACTCGCCGTGCTCGCCCACCGTGAACAGGATGACTTCCTCGAACGGTTTCACGTTCGAGAACGAGGCCACCGGCAGTTCGACGACGTGGCTGCCGTCGATCTCCTTGGCACCGATGGTCGTCCCGCGTTCGTCGAACTCCGAGAGGAGCTGGCGGGCGCTCTCGAGACGTGCTGCGGTCCGCTCGGCCAGCTCGCCGTCGAGCTGTCCCTCGATGTCGGCGAGCAGGTCCCGACCGGCCCGGAGTTCTTCCGCGAGTTCCGTCTCGAGATACTTCTCGGGCACAGTGTAGTAGGTGTGAATCCGTTCGCGGTCGCCCTCGCGTTCGACCATGATCGAGTGGGCGGCCGTCGCGAAGGCAAACGAGACCGTCCGAGGCATCGCCGAAATGTTGACCCAGACCTCGCTCTGCCGGGGGCTCGCACTGTCTTCTGGTCCGGCCACGGTCCCGCCGTCAGCCGGAAGGGGGTCCCCAGGTCCGTCGCCAGCTGGTGTGCGATCGAGTTCGGCATTGATCAGTTCGAAGGCTTGCTCGAAGGCGGCGTCGTAGTCGTAGACGTCCGCGACGACAATCCGCTCCGTTTCGGCGCCCAGCAGGTTCCGGTAGTCCTGTTCGAGCTTCTCGGCCAGCCGCCGGGAGTACTCCACGTTGGCCTGGCTGCCGACGGCTCCCTCCAACAGAATGACGCGGTCGACGTCCATCTGCTCGCGCACCAGTGGCGCGATCAGCCGGTCGTAGTCGAAGCCGACCGGCACGATGTGCGTCTGCATGCGGCGCGTTTCGCCCGGTGACGGGTTAACGCTGTCCCCCGGGGGTGAGTGGCCGTTCCAGCAGGAGCCCGTCACGACCGGAAAACCGATCCGGAAGTCGCTGGCGCCGGTCGAACCCGTGGCGTTCGTAGAATCGCCGAAGCCGCGGCTCGTCTGCGGGCGTCGTCAGCCGGAGCCGCTCGTATCCCTCGGCGGCCAAATCCGTGGCGACTGCCTCGAGCAAAGCGGACCCGAGCCCCTCACCGTGGCGTTCCGGCACGATGGCGAGTTCGGCCAGGTGCGCAGCTGGAGCGGCAGCAGTCAGCACCGCTGCATACCCACTGGGTGGGTCCTCGATCACCCACAGCTGGGGGTCGATCGGCGCCCGTGGATCGAGGAGGGCTGGCCACGGCTCATCCAGCGCCGCCGCTTGGATCGAACGTAATCGCCTGCCGTCTGCCGCTGTGGCTCGGTGGACTGCCATCAGGCGACCGAGGTCAGTCCGAGGGCCACCGCCAATCCCCCACCGGCAACGGCAGCAGCCAGCGTCGCGAACAGATTGACACCCTCGTTTTCGAGAAAGCGGTCCTCGACGGTCGCCCCGAGGAGACTGTCGACGGTCATCCCGAAGACGCCCGCAATCACGATCGTCACTGCACCGGCCAGTCCGACGACGTCGAACATCCCGATCCCGATACCGGCCACGATCCCGGCGCCGACGACTCCCGCGATCGTCCCCTGCCAGGTCACCCCACCGTCAGTTCCTGGCTCGACGGCTTCGAGGGTCGTGACCAGCCGTGGCCCGTCGTACAGCCCGCCGATCTCCGACGAGAGCGTGTCGGCGAGGGCCGCCGCGACGGAGCCAGCGAACGCAAAGAAAAACAGCGTGCGAGAGAGGCCCAACTGGCCACTAGCCGCCGCGGCGAGGACGGCCACGAGCGCGACAAAGGAGTTCGCCAGGACGTTCCCGGTCCCCCGCGCGCCTTCGTCTTCCTGAGCCACGCCACGCGCGAGTTTCTCCTCGTACCGGAATTTCGAGGCGAGGCCACCGATGGCGAAAAAAGCGATCAACATCGCGAACCAGCCGACGTTTCCCAACACGATCGTGAGGAAGGCCAGGAGGACGCCGGTGAGCATGCCCGCCAACGACGCCGTCTCCAGGGCGTACGAGGCCCACCCGAGGAGGACAGTGACGATCAACGCGACCGCAATCCCCGTCATCGTGAGGCGGAGCGGCAAACTAGCAAACAGCCACAGCGACAGCCCGACAGCCACCATCACGAGCGGATCGTCCTGCTCGAACAGCATGGCTCGGAGGAGCGCGGCCACGAGGGCACCGACCGCGGCCAGAAAGGCGATCACCGGCAGATTGACGGGGGTTGCCAAGAGGGTAGCGGCAACCGTCTGGGCCCCGACACCGCCCAGAAAGGCGACCGCGACGAAGCCGGCCGTCACGATGGCGGGCTCGGACCGAACCGACCGAATCATTTGTCCACCCAGATTCCCCAGTGAGAGCAACACGATCGTCCCCACGTAGACGGAGACGGGCATCCCGAACTCGATGGCGAGAATAGAGAGTCCGGCTGCCGCGAGGGCAAAGCCGGCCAACCCGTAGAGCGTCCCGTGGCGACGATCCCCCGGGCGCGCGAAGATCTGGAACAGCGGTCCGTCACCGAACACCGTCAACGCGAGGCCGGCGACGAGGAGAAACGGACCGGCGGCCACTACGGTGGCGAGAGCGGGGTCGGGGATCTGTGTCGCCACCGGCACCGAAAACGAGAGGAGTCCAACCGCTGCGAAGGCGCCCGCCCGTCGAACAGACGTCACTACTCCGCGGTATTGTCGACCCGCACTTACCTGTTCCGGGTGGGGTGCCCCGTGCGATTGCGGTACCACCGTGTAACCGCCTGCAACCGCCGCTCCCGCTCGTGGCCGTCGGGACCCTTCCACGTGTCGACGTCGTGGAACACGGCCGCGAGACATCGCCTCTGACGGACAATCGCGCCATCTAAAGGGGTCGGGCGCGGGGTTCCGCCGTGGGCGTCTACGACACCTACCTCGCCACACGCATCCGGCTCAGCGACGCGTCTCTCCCCGACCAGGTGGCTCTCGTCATCACGGAACGGGACCTCCTTGTCGCCGGAGCGTACGACACCCTCTCGGCGTTCTTCGAGTGGGCAATCGAGTTCGGCGCCGAGGACATCCTCGTCTACGTGAGCGTCCTCGACGAGGATGTGGTGCCAACGCTCCGTCAGGAGCTGTCGACGCTTGACACCCCCCGGCCGCTCGCGGTCAGGTCCGCCGCCGACGACGAGGCTGCAGACGCCCCGATTCAGATCAGTATCGGACTCGGCGGCAAAGCCGAGTTCGCCGGTGCTGTCCGTTCGATCGCCGAGGACGTCGACGAGGGCCACCTCGACCCGAGCGAGATCAGCGCGGCCGACGTCGAGGACCGTCTCGTCTTTCCGGTGACCCCCGACCTCGTCATCAAGACCGGTGCCGAACGACTCTCCGATTTCGTGATCTGGCAGTCGGTCTACGCGGAGCTCTACTTCACCGACGTCAACTGGCAGAACTTCCGGCGGCGGGACTACCTCCGCGCGCTCAGGGACTACCAGACCCGACAGCGCCGGTTCGGACGGTGAGTGTCCATCTCGTGCGAACTGAGAGCGCAGTAATGACGGGGAATATCAAAAGTTGATAATCATCCGATTATTTTAATATTATTCGCATGTAATACAGTACATGGGTTTACTGGCTGACACGAAACTGAATTCAAACCTGACGACCGTCCCGAAAGCGGTCCGGAACTATCTCTCACTGGAATCCGGCGACCGGATCGAGTGGCACATCGAAAACGGTGACATTGTAGTCAGGAACCACACAGCATAATCTGGCGAACCGGGACGCAACCGTGGTCAGCCGGCCTCAGTCGGCGGTCAGCTCGGTGTCGTCAGTCCCGTCCGGCTCACCGCTGACATCCACATCCCTCGCAACCGACGCCGGTAGCCGATCCCGAAACCGGCGGAGAATCGAGCGGGCTTCCGCCAGTTCGGCCTCGCCGAGCGCAGTTACGAGCGCCATCGCCCGCTCGGCGCGGGTCCGCCGCCACGTCTCCTGGCGGTGTTCGTACGTCCGGATCCCCCGGAGAAAGTCGATTTTGCGGAACTCCGGCCAGTAGGGCGTACAGAAGAACACGGCCGCCTCGTTGCCGTTGGCCTGCCAGGGAAGAAAGTTCGAGGTCCGCTCGTCGCCGCCAGTCCGAACGATCAGGTCCACGTCGCGTGTCGGACCGTCGTACAGGGCGGATTCGACGGTCTCGACGTCAATGTCGTCCGGGTCGAGCGCCCCGTCGGCCACTGCTTGGGCGATCTCCCGAGTCCCGGAGAGGAGTTCCCGACGGCCCCCGTAGGCGAGTGCCACGTTGAGGTGTAACCGGTCGTAGCCACGGGTTCGCCGTTCGGCGTAGGCTGCAGCCGAGCGAACCCGCTCCGGCAACCGGTCGAGCTCGCCGATCGACCGGATCCGGACCTCGCTGTCGTGGACGCGATCGGCATCGGCAAATTCGCGCAGTTTCCGGCAGATCAGATCGAACAACTCCTCGCGTTCGTCGGGTGGGCGCTCGAAATTCTCCGTCGAAAAGGCAAACAGTGTCAGTTCCTGTATCCCGAGTTCGTCACACCACTCGAGCAGCGCCTCCGTCGTCTCGGCACCGGCTCGGTGCCCATCTGTCGGATCGCTCCCCCGCTGTCGGGCGTACCGACGGTTCCCGTCCTGGATGACGGCCACGTGTGTCGGCGTCTCCGACAGTTCGCGGCGGAGGAGCTGCTCGTAGGCCCAATTCAGGGGACGACGCAACCACGATCGCATTGTGTAATCAATATCAATCGGCCGATAAGAATCTTGTGTTCGTCCGGCAGTTGCGACTCCTGGGACCCGTAGAATTTTTATCGATCAGGGCGTATTCGTGTTCCGCAATGGCGCAAGGCGTTGTGGACTTCTTCAAGGAGTCCGGCGGATACGGCTTCATCGAGACCGACGACGCAGACGAGGACGTGTTCTTTCACATGGAAGACATCGGCGGACCGGACCTCGAGGAGGGCCAGGAGGTTGAGTTCGACATCGTCGAAGCGGACAAGGGGCCACGGGCGGAGAACCTGACCAGGCTATAACGGACGGGCGGTTCTGTCGAGCCGGGCCGGACGGACGAGCACCAGCCCTGGTCCGATCGGAGGGCATAACCCGGCGTGGGAGGAATGCTGAGTGTGCCAGACGACGACCTCCGACAGCGAACGTGGCAGTTGCTGCAGCCTGGCGACATCGCGTTGGACGGCCTCATCGTCCACACTGATTTCGGCGGCGATCGGGAACCGGCGATGCACCAAGCCACCGTCGCCGTCGGTGATTGCATCGCGACTCACGCCGGGTTCGATCCGGCGGAGACCTACGTGTACTCGGGCAGTGACGACTCGTCGTTCGCCTCGAACCAGCACCAAGGATTGACGCTTGCCGACGAGTCGTTCGTCTGGGAGTGCCAGCAGCTCCTCCGCGACGGATCGTTCGATCTGGTCTTCTACTTCGAGCGCGGCCCGCCGCTGGCGGACCTCGTTCGTGACGTCGGCGAACTCGGATACGATGCGACGGCCGTTGCCGGGGACGAACCGCCGACAGACTGAATGCCCTGGGTAACCCATCAGGTCGAGACCGGCCGGAGCTGCGTCGTCAGCACCCCTGCGGCTGCCACCATGACTGCACCGCCGAGAAACGTCGGTGTCCACCCGATCCCCGCCACGAGTGCACTCGCCACGACGCCACCCCCGAGTCCGCCCCAGAGCTTCGCCGTGTACAACACCGCGTAGTTCGACGACGAGTGTGTTTCCCCCCAGTATTCGCCCACGAGCGCAGGGAACACGGAGAACGCAGGCGTGCGGAGAAAAGCCGCGATCGAGACGAGAGCGAGGAATGCCACGCCGAGTCCCGCCTCGCCGGCGGCGACGCCGAGGGCCAGCGCCGTTCCACAGCCGACGAGCGACGCCGCGACGGTGGGGACGCGGCCGAATCGGTCCGAGGCGGCACCACCAGCGACGACACCGGTGGCATCCGAGAGGGCGACCAGGGAGGCGACGGCCGTGGCGACGACGGCCGACAGACCGAGCTGGTCGGCGTACGTCACGATCTTCCCGATGACCATCAGTCCAACGGCGTTGAGTGCGACGAAGACGACGTACAGGAGCCAGAACTGCGGCGTGCGGACGACGTGGCGCCACGTGGTGGCGGTCGGCGACGTGGCGACCGCCGTCGAGGGAGGGCCTGCTCGCCCGTCGGATGCGCCGCGGTGGCCGACAGATGGTGGATCCCGCATCACGAGGGCCGCGAGGAACACGACGAGCCCGGCGATCACACCCAGACCGAGGAGCGTCGCCTCGAAACTGGCGTCGAGGCGACCGCGAATCAGTGGGATGACGAGCACACTCCCGCCGCCGTAGCTCATCCCCACGATGCCCGTCCCGAGCCCGCGACGCTCGTCCAGCCACTTCACAGGGGTGTTGACTGCCACCGTGTACGTCGCCCCGACGCCGACGCCGCCGAGCGCGTAGTAGGCCAGCGCCGGGAGAAACCCGTCCGCGGTCGCAATGCCGGCGAAGCCGACGGCCACCAGGCCGGCGCTGAGGAGAGTCGGCAGGCGTGGCCCGTACCGATCCCTAACCCACCCGATCGGAAACTGCGAGACGGTCTGGCAGACGATGAACACGGAGAAGACGGTACCGAGCGAGGCCTCCGACACTGCAATCCGGACCGCCAGCGGGTCGCGGATCGACGACCAGAGGAACTGGTAGAAGCCCGCCACGGCCATGGCGGCCGCCCCAGTAGCAACCAGCCACCACGGAGACAGCGAGTCGGCGACATCCCGCATCGTTCGGCTTTCCCCCGCGGACCCCTAAAAAGAACGCGTCGCGGGTCGGGACCGTGTGACGGGAACCGTACAGGGCCAGTGGGGCACCCGCAGCGGGTAGTCAGTTCCGATGACATCGACTGGACCCGCAACAACGGCCTCCCAGCCCGTGAACGGTTTGGACAGCTTTAGATAGTGGGGGATCGAATTTTCGCCAGATTGCCGCCGACGTGACTAGTGATCCACCGTGACAACCGGCGCAGGCATCGTCTCCGGCGTGAGTCTCTCCCACCAGACGGCCACCGTCGCCGAACTCGAGGCAGCGGCCGTCGAGAGTCAGGGAACGGCGGTTGCCAGGTTGCTCGCTGACCCGGCCGTCTCTGAAGCGTACGTCCTCCAAACCTGCAACCGCGTCGAAGGGTACGTCGTCACCGACGACCCGGCAGCCGGTCGCGACGCATTGTCCGGGTTGACTGCCCACGTCGATCCGGCGGTCGTCACCCACCTGGACCACGAAGCGAGCCTCCGCCACCTCCTCCGGGTCGCTGCCGGGCTGGAATCGCTCGTCATCGGCGAGGACCAGATCCTCGGGCAGGTCCGGGACGCCTTCGAGGACGCCCGACGGAACGACGGCATCGGCCCGGTGCTCGAGTCGGCGGTCACGAAGGCCATGCACGTCGGCGAACGAGCCCGCACCGAGACGGCGATCAACGAGGGCGCGGTCTCGCTGGCGAGTGCTGCCGTCCAGCTCGTGGACGATTCGCGCGACCTCGACGGGGCGACAGCACTGGTCGTCGGTGCAGGCGAGATGGGTCGACTGGCCGCGACGTCATTCGCGACGGTCGTCGATCGCATCATCGTCGCCAACCGCACGGTCCCTCACGCCAGACACGTCGTCGAGACAGTCGACGTCCGTGCGCGGGCAATCGGTCTCGAGGCTCTCGATGACGCAATCGCGGACGCCGACGTCGTGGTGTCGGCCACGGGCAGTTCGAACCCCGTCTTCACGCCCGGTGACTTCGAGGCTGCCGGCGACACGTTCGTCGTGGACATCGCCCAGCCCCGTGACGTGCCGCCGGCCTGTGCGGACATCGCTGGCGTCACTGTTCGAGACCTCGACGCCCTGGAATCACACACCCAGGAGACCCGACGCCAGCGCCACGCAGCCGCCGCCAAGGTCGAGGACATCGTCGAGGCGGCATTCGACCAGCTGCTCACCCAGTTCAAACGCCGGCGGGCCGACCAGGTCATCTCAGGCATGTACGAAGGGGCCGAGCGGATCAAGGCGGCGGAGGTCGAGACCGCCCTGGGCAAACTCGACCTCGATTCGGAGAGCGAGGCGGTCGTCCACGCCATGGCCGACGCGATCGTCTCGCAACTGCTGGCCGCGCCCACCAGGAGTCTGCGCGACGCCGCCGAAGAGGACGACTGGTCGACGATCCACACCGCACTCGAACTGTTCGACCCAACGGACGGGCTGGATACCGAGAGCGACGGGCCGGCCATCAATGCCGCCGACCTCCCGCCCGCTATTCGCGACCGGATGCAGGCGGACGCCGGCGAGGACCGAGACGACTGAGGTTTCCGCGACCCAAAGGACCAACCACCTGGCTCGCCCACAGACAGTATGGCCGACCTGCTCGATGACGACGAGATCGAGGCACAGCTCCCCGACGGCTGGGACCGCGAAGGCGACGAGATCGTCCGGCTCTTCGAGTTCGACTCGTACCTCGACGGGATCGGGTTCGCTGCCGGCGCCGGCGGGATCGCCGAGGAGGCCTGGCACCACCCCGAAATGCGGATCGGCTACGCCGAGGTCGAAGTGCGGCTGACGACCCACGATTCCGGTGGGATCACCGGCAACGACATCGCGCTCGCCGAGCGGCTCAACGACGTCTACGATTGACGAGCGGATGTCACAGCCCGTGGCGGGTGTGGCCCCGCTGGGTTGGTCGGACGGCCGCGCCAGAAGGTTCTTATACTGCTAAACAGGCGTAATACCTCGGCTTTCAGGCCGTGGATACGCGCCGTAAGCCTCATGCTGCAACCGCCCGTAGATAACGGTGTGCGCGGGGAACTGGCAGTTGATTCGGTATTTGCCACGGCGAGAGCCGAAACCAAAACAGTAAGCCGACCGCGCCGACCGACACAAAACAAGATACCTCCAAGCCGTCAACGCGGTAGGAGTAACGGCTTCGTGGCAGAGCCAGTGCCGTCGGTCACAAACCTTAGACTCCCAACCTTCAGGATTGACCTGCCCGACCAACACCGGGTGGGAGGCCCGCGCCTTTAGGCGCGGGAGAATGCCACCCGGAAATCGCCTACGTGTGACATCCCGATGGGCCCCCACCCGACCGCGTTCTGGTTGCTCGATCTCGACGGCACCGTCGTCGACGTCGCCGACGGGTACATCCAGTCAGTGCTGACCGACGTCGGCGATCGGCTCGGCTGTGCATTCACCGCGACCGAGGCCCGCCAGCTGTGGTACGGCGATGCCGACGCTCGTGGGTCGATCTTCGAGTCACGGGCCTGCGACCGGGCCGAATTCTGGCGCGAGTATCACGCGGTCGAAGACCCCCACGCGCGGGCCGAGGCGACCTACGTCTATCCCGACGCCGCAGCATTTGTGACGGCTCTCGACGCCCCGGTCGGACTCGTCACGCACTGCCAGTCCTACCTGACCGAGCCGATCCTCGAGACGCTCGACATCGCCGACTGGTTCGAGACAGTGGTCTGCTGTTCCGACGACACTGGCTGGAAACCGGACCCGGGGCCGGTCGAACTCGCGATGGCAAACCTCGGCGTGTCAGACGCCACGAACGGAGCGCTTGCCGGTGACGGTCCGGCCGACGTGGAGGCCGCCCGGAACGCCGGGCTCGAAGCCATCCACGTCGACCGCAGGCGAGACGCAGTCGCCGGGCCGACGCCGACTGGCGACCGGACCGTTCGCACCCTCACCGACCTCACGGCCTGACGGCTCCGGGTGTGTCCGTCTCGGCGGCGGACGGACCCGTTCCGGGGGCTTTTTCGCCCGGGCAGTCCAATCCTGCACCAATGACATCGCTCCGGGAGGCCGTGCGCGCGTTGCCCGGACCCGTCGCCGTGGACGTCAGCGAGAGTCCATCGGCGTACCGCCTCGAGATCGACCTGCCGGGTGCGACGGCCGAGACGGTCGACGCGATGGTCGCCGGCGGCCGCCTGATCGTCGAAGCCACGCGTGAGAAGGACGTCCCCAGAGACTTTACGTACCTCTCGGAGGATCGATCGCTGTTTCTCGACGTCCAGCTGCCCCTCCCACCCGACGCGACGGGTGCGGGTGCCCAGGGGCGGATGGATCGGGGCGTGCTGGTGCTGAACCTCCCAAAGCGGACGGCGCCAGACGCGGCGTCGATCCCGATCGAGGGGAGCTGAAAGGGGGAGCCGCCCGGTGAACCTGCGCGCGTACTGGCGGTTCGTCCGGGTGACCTGGCAGTTTCTCCCGCTGGTGCTCGCCTACGCCCGGGACCGCCGCCGGTTTCTCGTTGTCGGCGGTCCCCGGGAGGTGACACCTGCCCAACGGCGTCGCCGGGCCGCGACGCTCCTCTCGTCGCTGCTCACGCTCGGCCCCACCTTCATCAAGCTCGGTCAGCTGCTGTCGACGCGACCCGACATCCTCCCACCGGAATACGTCGACGAGCTCAGCAAGCTCCAGGATCGGGTCCCGCCAGCCGAGTGGCCGGCGGCCGAGCGTGTCCTCGAGGCCGAGCTCGGCCCGATCGACGAGCGCTTCGACGGGTTCGAGACGGCGGCGATCAGCGGCGCAAGCCTCGGCCAGGTGTACAAGGCCAGACTCGACGGGGAGCCCGTCGCCGTCAAGGTGCGCCGGCCGGGGGTCGAGTCGCTCGTCGAGGCCGATCTCCGGGTCCTCCGCTGGTCGCTGCCGGTCGTCCGCCGGTTCGTCGGCGAGGCACGGTCGTTCTCCCTCGAAACCCTCGCCGACGAGTTCGCCCGGACGATTCGCCAGGAGATGGACTACGTGCGCGAGGCGCGGATGTTGCGCGAGATCCGCGAGAACTTCGCCGACCGGCCGGACATCCGGATGCCTCACGTGATCGACAGCCACTCGACCGGTCGCGTGCTGACGATGGAGTACGTCGGTGGGACGAAGATCACGGACGTCGAGGCACTCGACGAAGCCGGGCACGACCGGACGGCCCTGGCGGAGACGCTCCAGCGGGCGTATCTGCAGATGATCATCGACGACGGCGTCTTCCACGCCGATCCCCATCCCGGCAATCTGGCCGTCCAGGACGACGGGACGCTGGTCTTCTACGACTTCGGCATGAGCGGCTACGTCGATCCCTTCGTCCAGGACAAGATCGTCGATTTCTATTCGGCCGTCGCCCGGCAGGACATCGACGCCATCCTCGACGCGCTGATCGAGATGGGAACCCTCTCGCCAGCGGCGGATCGCGAGGTGATGGGCGACGTGATGGAACTGGCGATCGCCGACGCCCGCGGCCAGGACATCGAGCACTACCGCGTCCAGCAGATCGTCCGGCAAGTCGAGGACACGATCTACGAGTTTCCACTCCGGCTGCCCTCGAACCTCGCGCTGGTCCTGCGGGTCGCGACTGTCGTCGAGGGCGTCTGCGTCACCCTGGATCCGGACTTCGACTTCATCGCCGTCGCGACGGGGTACCTCCGCGACGAGGGGTATCTCGCGGCCGGCGCGCGGGAGTACGTTCGCGAGCGGGCCGGAGAGGTCAGAGACGCTGGTGAGTCGATGGTTCGGGTGCCCCCGAAGCTGGAGGCAGCACTCGACCGCGTCCACCGCGAGGACCTGCACGTCCGAGCCGACATCGAGGACTCCGACGATCACCTGACGACGCTCGCCTGGCGGCTGAGCGCGGCTCTGGTCCTGGCGGCGAGTATTGTCGGCGCGAGTCTGCTCTACGCGCTGGCGGATCCAGTCAGTGCCGCCGTGCCGACCGTCGTCGCCGTCCTCGCCCTCGCGGTCCTCTACCGGTCGTTCCGGACGCCGGGTGGGTTCAGGGGCCACCCACAGTTCACCCGTCACGAACTACGACAGCGCCGCGGAGACGAGGAGCCGGTCGTCGGGTACGGCGACATCGACGACGCGGCCGACGCCGAGGCGACCGGCGTGCCCATCGTGAACGACGCCGTCGGGGGGTCACCGCCCGACGAGGCATCACGGGCCGATACTGACGAACGAGACAAGCGCGACGGCAGGTAGGCCTGGCACGTCCCCCGTCGCCGTCCGTTCCAAACCGTTTATACCTGCGCACGGACGAAACACACCACTATGGCGCAGCAGCAGGCCGAGGTCCGTGATCTGGACGAGGGGAGCTACGTCATGATCGACGACGCCCCCTGCCAGATCAACGCCTACAGTACGGCCAAACCGGGCAAGCACGGGAGCGCGAAGGCCCGCATCGAGGCAAAGGGTGTGTTCGACGGAAAGAAGCGCTCGCTCTCACAGCCGGTCGACGCGAAGATCCGGATCCCGATCATCAACCGCAAGCAGGGGCAGGTGGTCTCCGTCCAGGACGGTGACGCACAGGTGATGGATCTCGACACCTACGAGACCTTCACGATGCGGGTACCCGACGACATCTCGCTCTCGCCGGACGACGAGATCGAGTACCTGGAGATGGAAGAACAGCGGAAAATTCTCCGCTCGTAGATGGCCTTCCCCGGCGCGGTCGCCGATCGGGCCGAAGCCGACTACGCGATCATCGGGGCCCCGCTCGACGCCTCGAGTACCTTCCAGCCGGGCTCCCGGTTCGGACCGGGGCGCGTCCGGACCTACGCCCAGCCCTTCGAGGACTACGATCGAGCGACCGACAGCCTGTTCTCTGATCTCGCAGTCCACGACCACGGCGACGTCCACCCGACCGACGACGTCGCCGGCTACCTCTCCTTTCTCGAGGGGACCGTCTCCGAGTACGTCGACGCCGGCGCGGTGCCGCTCCTCGTCGGCGGCGAACACACGGTCGCCGTTGCCGCCGTTCGGGCCCTGTCACCCGACGTGTTCGTTTGCCTCGACGCCCACCTCGACCTCCGGGAGTCGTTCCGCGGCAACGCCTACAGCCACGCCACCGTGACCAGACACGCACTGGAGGTCGCCGACGAAGCGATCTTGCTCGGCGTGCGGGCCGGCAGCGAGCGCGAGTGGACGCGTGCTGGGGCCGTTGACGTGACTGTCGTACCCCCAGGAGAGGTGGCGGACTGGGAGCCGGCGTTCGCTGATCGGCGGGTCTACCTGAGCGTCGACCTCGACGCCGTCGACCCCGGCTTTGCCCCGGGCACCGGGACGCCGGAGCCGTTCGGGCTCCAGCCCACGGCGGCACGCGAGGTCGTCAGGTCGATCGCGCCGGCTGCCGTCGGGTGTGACGTCGTCGAGATTACCGACCGCGATCACGGGGAAACGGCGTCGATGGCAGCCAAGCTGCTACGGGGATTCGTCTACGCCCACGCCGCCGGGTAGGGGCGGGACCTTTTTCCGGGGGGACACGTAGGTCGACTATGGCCGATCTCGCCGCGTGCTACTTCTGCGGAGACGCCCCCGAAGGCGCGCTCGTCGAACGGCCCGTCGTCCCCGACGCGGTCCGTCCATCGGACGATGTCGGCCCGACCGTGGCGCTCTGTCCGGACTGCGCGGAGAAACTCTCGCGCGTCACGAGCGCGATCGTCGACGCGGCGGACTCAGCGCCGGAGGCACGCCGGGATCGAGCCCAGCATGAATCGGCTGCCGAGGCGAGTCAGCCGCCCGAACCGGATCCACCCGCGACGGACGACGCGGCGGACGATGCGCCAGCCGATACCGGGGCGGATCAGGCTGCCGCGTCTCCCGACGAAGACCCGGCGGCTGCCGAGCAATCCGCGACGGACAACGAGACGGATGAAGGCCAGCGCTCGGTGGTCGAAGGCGACCACAGCATCAGCGCCCTGGAGTACAACAAAGTGATGCGCCTCCTCCAGAACCGCGAGTTTCCGATCGATCGGGAGGAAATCGTGACGGTGGCTGCCAGCGCCTACCAGGTGTCGCGGTACGACTGCGATCGGGTGATCGACATCGCGATCGACCGGGGCCTGATCGAGGAGGCGGACGGGCAGCTTTTGAAACCGGAGTGAAAAGGCTACAGTCCTCCGGGCGCAACGGCGCCCATGCAATGTGCTGACATCGTCGATCGACTCGACGACGTGCTCGATACCGATGCGTACGCCGACGTGGACGCAAGCGCGAACGGTCTGCAGGTGGGGCCATCCGACGTCGACGTAGACCATGTGGCCTTCGCCGTCGACGCCGTCGAGGCGACCATCGAGGACGCGGCGGCCGCCGGCGCCGACCTGCTCGTCACGCACCACGGCCTGTCGTGGGGTGGAATCGAGCGAATCACCGACCGCACCTACCGCCGGATCGCCTCCCTGATCGACGCGGAGCTCCCGCTGTACGTCTCTCACCTGCCGCTGGACGGGCACCAGGTTCTCGGGAATGCCGCTGGCATCTCGGAGGTCCTCGATCTTGAGAGCCGCGCACCCTTCGGGACGATCGAGAGTGAAACCATCGGCCAGCGCGGCCGGATGCCCGATCCCACCCCAATCGACGACCTCCGCGACCGACTCGACGAGGCGCTCGATACCGGCGGCGAGCCGATCCAGACCCTCGATTTCGGACCGGAGACTGTCCGTGACGTCGCGATCGTCACGGGGAGTGGGGCTGACTGGCTCGACGAGGCGCTCCGAGTCGACGTGGACGTTTTCGTGACCGGCGAGGGCCGCCACCGGCTCTACCACGAGGCCCGCGAGGCCGGCATTCACGTCGTGCTCGGGGGTCACTACGCGACGGAGACGTTCGGCGTGCTCGCACTCCAGGAACTGGTGTCCGGGTGGGACCTCGAGACAACGGTCATCGATTCGCCGACGGGATTGTAGCGAGTGACCGAGCCGTCGGATCCGAATACTGATCTGCTCGCCAATTGCTGCCGCTCTCGTGCGCAAGGGTGCTCCCGCACCCCGCCACCGACACTCTCGACCGATTCCTGCGGAGCGCACCCACGAAACGAATTCGGGCAGCTGATTCACCAGGAGTGTAAAAGCGTACCACACCTCACACACGTTCAAACCAGAGCACGGCCAGAGTTACGAGACAAATGCCACTCGAACTGACAGGGGAGCATACGACGGCTCGCGTGATGGTTCACGACGACTCGCTCGTCGAGGACAACTGCATCGACCAAATTCAGGAACTCATCGACCATCCGGCGTTCACCGAGCCTGTCCGTGCGATGCCCGACGCCCACGTGGGGGCCGGTGCACCAATCGGGTTTACCATGCCGCTGCCGGACCGGGTCGTTCCGAACATCGTGGGCGTCGACGTTGGCTGTGGGATGGCCGCGACGAACCTCGGGTCGACGCTCCCACTGGACGGCCCCGAACGCGAACAACGCGTCCGTGAAGCCGTCCCGATGGGGCACTCCGTTCACGACTACGATGATGCGCCGCACATCGTCGACGAGTTCCCGTTCGACCGGGCCAACGATGTCTTCGACGGATTCGACGCAGCCCACGAGGAGCGCTTCGGCCAGCCAATCGATCCCGTCGAGTTCGACTTCGACGAATATGACGGCGAGTACTTCAAGTCACTGTGCGAGCGCGTCCTCGCCCGCCAACGCCAGGGTATGGGCCACGTTATCCGGAGCGCGGGCACGCTCGGCGGCGGAAACCACTTCGTCGAGTTCGCCAAGGCGCGCGAATCCGGCGACTACTGGCTCGTGATCCACAGTGGCTCCCGGTACCTCGGCAAGTCAGTCGCCGAGTTCTGGCAGCGCACGGCCACCGAGTTACGGGAGGCGGACGCCATCCGCGAAGCGCTGCCGGCGGAGTACCACGAGTACCTCAAGTTCGACCCCGATTCAGTCAGCGCCGGCGAACTCTACACGTGGGTCACTGGTGGGATGGGCGAGTCGCATCTGCGGAAAGCTGCCATCAGGGAGAGCTTCGACGGCGAGACGGTCGACGACGTGTTTCAGCAACTCGCGAGGCCCAGGAACGCACTCGACGAGCGCACCGACGACCTTGACTGGCTCGCGGGTCGCGAAGCGCACGGGTATTTGGTCGACATGCTCTTCGCCCAGCAGTATGCCCGCTGGAATCGAACGCTCATGAGCGACGCCATCTGTGACGCCCTTGGCGTTGAGCCGGTGGATCACTTTCAGTCGATCCACAACTACATCGACTTCCGCGACATGACGATCCGGAAAGGGGCGACGCCGGCACGGGAGGAACAGCGCTTGGTCGTCCCGTTCAACATGGCCGAGGGGTCGATTCTCGCACGGGGCAAAGGCAATGAGGCGTTTCATCAGACGGCGCCACACGGCGCGGGTCGAGTAATGAGCCGTCGTGAGGCCCACGAGACCGGCTCGCTTGCGGAGTTCGAAGCGGCGATGGACGGCGTTTACTCGGAGTCGGTCGTGGAGTCGGTGCTCGACGAGGCCCCGATGGCTTACAAGTCGGCGGAGGCAATCGTCGAGGCGATAGCGCCGACGGCCGACGTCATCGACTGGCTGGACGTGGTGCACAACCTCAAAGCGAAAGAGTAGCTGGCTTGCAAGCCTATGAATCAGCGCCGCCGTCGGTTTCAGCCTCGGGCTCCACGGGCTCGTCGCCGGGCGGCACGCGCTCGAGCCACTCCGCAGTCGCCGCTGCGGCAGCCGCTGGGTCGTAGCCCTCAACCGTCTCGGCGAGGACTTCGTCCAGCTTGGAACGGTCTACATCCATCGCTCGTACCTCCTCACGAGTGAATCGTGCTCTCGCGTTAAGTACTGTTCGGCCCGCTTCATCGCCTGCCGGAGTTCAACCGGTGGAAAGTCGGTTTTCTTCCGGCGCTGAATGCCGTTGGGGTCGTAGATGTCCAAGTGGAGGCCGACCCGGTCGACGTTCCTGTACTCCGGCCCGTCTACATCGTGGTCGAAGCGAGCGACGATTCGCCAGTCCCCGGGGATCCATGTATCGCCGTCCCACCTGCCTGGAATGAGATACTCGAGTTGGACGAGGAACTTGACCGGAACGCGGGACTTCGTTGTGAGCCCGTAGCGAATCCGGGTTCTCCCGACATCCACGTCGGAAACCCACTCGCGATCGTAGCGATCGTCCCAGGTCATGGAGTCCGTGGATGCCGATTCGTCGTTCGCCGGTACAAGCGCATCCCACCCCGGGTTCGGGACACGCCGACGGGTGTCCCCCAGACCCGTCTGTTGGTGGCCCCTTCGGAGTCCAGTAGAAGATGCAGCGCGATGCCGCTTAAGGGTCAGTACGGACAGAGAAACCGATTCTGCCGAGACTGCCAGTGACAACGGACTGTGTCGGCTTCCGTTCCGCCGTCAACGGCCGGTTTTCCGCCTCGCTGGACTATGATCGCCCCCGGAATAGCCACGTGACGCCAGTCGAGTGCGCTGGCAGCCCGCTCGACTCGAGACGATACCGGAGGTATTTCTCGTGAAGAGAGACCAGATCCCGGAGACGCATGTGATGGAATCCCACACTTATGTGTCTCGTCTCCATTTCGAGGGGTATGAGCGACCCACGCGCGTCAATCCGTCTCCTCGTCGTCGACGACGAGCCGGACTTGGCCGCCCTAACCGGGGACATGCTCCAGCGGGAGGACGAGCGGTTCTCCGTCGAGACGGCGACGAATGCCGAGTCGGGTCGGGAACGGCTCCACGAATCCGAGTTCGACTGTATCGTCTCGGACTACGACATGCCAGGGCAGAACGGGATCGACTTCCTCCAGACAGTCAGAGCCGACGATCCCGACCTCCCGTTCATCCTCTTTACGGGCAAAGGCTCTGAGGAGGTCGCGAGCGAGGCCATCTCGGCCGGCGTGACGGACTACCTCCAGAAGGAATCCGGCATGGATCAGTACCGGTTGCTGGCCAACCGGGTAACCGATGCAATCGAACACCAGCGGACGAAAACCAACTTCCGGGAAATTTTCGAAAAGACGCCCGACGGCATCGTGGTTCACGACGCCGAGGACGGCTCGTTCGTCGATATGAACGCGAAATACGCCGAACTCTACGGATACAGCCAATCAGAATTCCTCGACGTGGGGTTCGAAGCGATCCATCTCGACGAAGGGCCGTACACACTCGAGCAGGCCGAAGCGCAGATCCAAAAGGCGATCGAGGAGGGCCCACAGACGTTCGAATGGCGCGCGGTGCGGAAAGATGGTACCACGTTCTGGGCCGAGGTGCACCTCGCTCAGGTCGAACTCAACGGGAAAGATCGCGTCCTGGCCTCGGTCCGTGACGTCACCGAGCGGAAGGAACTCGAGGCCGAATCGGACGCCGCTCTCACGAAGTACCAGACGCTCGTCGAACAGAACCTCGCCGGCATCTTCATCATCCAACACGGGGAGTTCGAGTACGTCAACCCGAAATTCTGCGAGATCACGGGCTACTCCGAGACCGAGTTGCGCGACATGCACGCGTTGGATGTGATCCCGGCGGACGCCAGGGAGTCCGTCCAGGAAAACGTCCGGAGGCAACAACGGGGTGAGATCGAGACGGCCGAGTATACGCCGCCGATCGAACGAAAAGACGGCGAGCGCCGCAGATGTCGAGCCATCCTCTCGCGTGTCGACCTCCACGGCGAGCCGGCGGATATCGGCACGCTGATCGACGTCACCCACCAGGCGGCGTTACAGGACCAACTCGAACAGGAACGGGAACTCCTCGATCGGGTCCTCGAAACTAGTCCCGTCAGTATTCTCATCCTCTCCCCGGACGGACAGATCCAACGGGCGAACCACCGGGCCGAAGACGTGCTGGGCGTACCCGAATCCGAGATTACCGACCGCACCTTCGACGATCCGTCGTGGAACCTCGTCGACGACACCGGCGACCCGATCCCCGAGTCGGACCTCCCGTTCCAGCGTGTGATGGAGACCGGGGAACCGATCTACGGCTTCGAACACGGCCTCCAGCTGGAGGACGGAAGGGAACGGTGGCTCTCAGTCAATGCAGCCCCGTTGACCGCAGCGGATGGGGAAATCGAGCACGTCGTGGCCGTCCTCGTCGACGTCACCGAACGGAAAGCCGATACGCTGGACCGTGAGCGTCGGTACGAGGCGATCTTCAACCACACGTATCAGTTTACGGGGCTGCTGGAACCGGATGGTACGGTGATCGAGGCGAACCAAACCGCGCTCGAGTTCGGTGGCCTCGACCCGGACGACGTCCTCGGAAAGCCCTTCTGGGAGGCCGACTGGTGGCAGATCGACGATGAGACCCAGCGCGAACTGCGCGAGGCCATCGACCGGGCCGCCGATGGGGAGTTCGTGCGGTACGAAGTCGACGTCCAGGGCGAATCCGAGACGGTGACGATCGATTTCTCGATTCGGCCCGTGACCGCCGATAACGGAACCGTCGAGTACCTGATTCCCGAGGGACGCAATCTCTCCGAGCTCAAATCGCTGCAGCAACGGGAACGGGAACTCGAACAAATTCGGGAGCGCATGGAATACGCCCTTGAATTCACTGACTCGATCATCTGGGCTGTCGACCTCGATACCGGTGAAGTGACAAACTACGGACCGATAGAGCAGCTATTTGGAGGTGAGCCGGGCGATATCGCGACGTTCCTGACAGACGTCATCCACCCGGAGGACCGCCACCGCGTCGAGCGCGTGTACGAGGCGATTCGACGGGGCGAAACGGACGTTTTCGACGTCGAATTCCGTCTCCAAGGCGACCAGGGCGAGGCCGACTGGATCGCCTCCCGGGGGTACGTGCAGCCGGAAACCGACGACGAGACACCCCGATTGATCGGCCTGGCCACGGACGTGAGCGACCGCAAGGAACGCGAACAGGAATTGAGTCGCCAGAACGAACGCCTCGAGAAATTCGCCAGCGTCGTCAGTCACGACCTCCGGAATCCACTCAACGTCGCACAGGGGCACCTCGAATTGGCTCGCGAGGCCCGTGACAGCGAGCATCTCGCGGCCGTCAGCCAGGCGCACGACCGCATGGCGTCGCTGGTCGACGACGTGCTCTCCCTGGCGAAGGAGGGTGACGACGCCCTCGACCCCGAGCCCGTGGCCCTCGACGAGGCCGTCCACCACTGTTGGCAGCACGTCGCGACGGCCGATGCCAGCCTCGAAGTCGACACCGACCGGCGGATCATTGCGGACGCGAACCGGCTCCAGCACTTGCTGGAGAACGTGCTCCGGAACGCTGTCGAACACGGCGGACGCGATGTGACCGTCACCATCGGCACGCTCCAAGAAGGATTCTTCGTCGAGGACGACGGCCCGGGAATCCCCGAGGGCGACCGCGAGCAGATCTTCGAACCCGGGTACTCGACCAGCGACGACGGGACGGGACTCGGCTTGAGCATCGTTCGGGACATCGCCGACGCGCACGGGTGGGAGGTCTCGGTGACCGACCGCTCGGGTGGCGGCACCCGATTCGAGTTCTCAGGGGTCACGACGGCAGCCGAACCCTAGGCGCGCTCCGAGAACTGGGCTGTCATGCGTCCGTGCGTCGTCGACAGCTGTGAGTGGCTCGTCCCGACCGACCGAAACCGTCGCGTTCATGCCGTCGGACCAGCGAATTCGAGTGAATGGACGACGACCGTGAGGAGTTCGACCACGATCCGGTCGGTCACGTCGAGGTCGAGGCGGGGATGACCGTCGGCGAACTGGCCGACGCCTACGCCGACGCCGGGATCGGGGCGGGCTCTCTCGCCGCGGCCGTCGACGTCACCACTGAGATGGTGGGGAGAGACGATGTGGCCGTCTTCATGGGCCTCGCTGGGCCGATGGTCCCCGCCGGCATGCGGCGGGTCGTGTCAGACCTACTCCGCGACGGTTGCGTCGACGCGCTCGTGACGACCGGGGCGACCATGACCCACGACGCCATCGAGGCCATCGGCGGACACCACCACCACGGGCGCGAGTCAGCCCCTGGGGCGTCCGCCCGCGAGCACGACGAGTCCCTCCGGACGGAGGGTGTCGACCGCATCTACGACATCTACCTCCCGCAGGAACACTTTGCCCACCTCGAAGACCACCTCCGCGCCGAGGTGTTCCCGGTCCTGGCCGACGAGGGGACCGTGAGTATTCAGCGGCTCACGGGCGAACTCGGCCGGGCCAACGCGGCTGTCAACGAGCGCGACGACCTGTCGGCCGACGCAGGCATCGCCGCGGCCGCGTACGACGCGGACGTGCCGATCTACTGTCCCGCCGTCCAGGATTCGGTACTCGGCATTCAGACCTGGGTCTACGGCCAGACGTCGGACCTGCGACTCGACGCACTGGCGGACATGGACGATCTGGCCGATCGAGCCCACGCTGCCGAGCGGGCCGGGGCACTCCTCGTCGGTGGGGGCGTGCCGAAGAACTACGTGCTCCAGACCCTCCTCGTCTCGCCCGAGGCCTACGACTACGCCGTCCAGTTGACGATGGATCCGCCCCAGACTGGCGGGCTCTCGGGAGCGACGCTCGACGAAGCCCGCTCGTGGGGCAAGCTGGAACCGTCGGCTCGAAACGTGTCCGTCTACGCCGACGCGACGATTACCTTGCCGTTCCTCGTCGCGGCTGTCCGGGAGCGACTCGGTGAGTGAGGGGAAGGGCCTTTTGTCCGGCGGGAGTACGGTCGGGTGGCCGATGACGATATGCCCGGTTCAGAGTCCGGATGGACGGTGACGAACCCTATGGGTTCCGAGGCCTCATTTGCCACGTTAGAATATAAGCGCCGATTGAACTAGAGTCTAACGGACATTTACAGTATTTTCATTCGATCAGGTTCGGCAATGAGGATATCCCAATGGTAATCACCGAGGCTGACAGCGTCTGGTCCGGGATAATTGCAGGGTGCGGCTCGATATCGGCCGCCGGACAGGACGAGCCCTGGTCCCGGCGACTCGTGCCCTCGCGATCACCCGATCGCCGTCGAGGCCAGCGTCGGTGTCGATTTGGCTCCCCGTCGGACGCTCCACCACTGAGCGCGTGACCAGAAGTGTCGAATCCACATCTCTTCACCAGCACGGAGCCCAGTCGGGCCCCGAACGTCCCCACGACGTGACGATGACGTACATTTGTCCACAGTATAGAGTGTAAGTGATACAATTGTATTCTATTATACAGAATTCGAAAACACATTCGGAGGCCTTATCCGTGGACGTCCCATCTGTTCAGTCGCAATGGTAAACGGTACGGTTGATTTCTTCAACGACACAGGCGGCTACGGTTTCATCGAGACGGACGACTCTGACGACGACGTGTTCTTTCACATGGAGGACGTTGGCGGAGAGGACCTGACGGAAGGAACCGAGATCGAATTCGACATCGAACAGGCCCCGAAAGGGCCACGCGCGACGAACGTCGTCCGCGCCTAGACCGAGCGACCCGTCGCCTCACCGCGACGTTCACATCGCTTTCTTCAACATCCCACTCCCGCAGAGCGATGGCGCTGCGCGGAACGACTGACGAGCGTCGGCCTAAATCGTGACAATCCGACGTGGCAGTTTCTGACCGGTATCCGCACAGCTCCACCAGTTCGACCGCAGAATCACTCGATGTGGCCTTCTTGCCGCAACTGGTCGGCGTCGCGGCTGTCGTAGCGCCACTCGATGTTGGCCTTCTCGTCCTGCCAGTCCCACGGTTCCACCAGCACGACGTCACCCTCTTCGATCCAGACGCGGTACTTCATTCGGCCGGGAATCCGGCCCATCCGGCTCACGCCGTCCTCGCACTGCACGCGCACGTGGTTCCCGCCGTTGTGCTCGGTCACCACGGCAAACAGCTCGTCATCGTTGGGCATCCGAAGGTTCCGGCGCCCGGATTCGTCACTCACACCCGCGTTACGGCCCCCCGACAGTAAAGGGTCGCGAGAGGAATGCCACCCTACCGCACAGGCGACGGGTCCGCGCTATCGAGCCGTCCACCTCAGCCGGCGATCTCCGCGAAGATCCCGTCGAGTCGCTCGAGTGTGGTCTGATCGATATCCGTGCGCGGGAGCGTCAGTGGCGAGACACTCACCCGGTCGGCGAGGAGTGCCCGCCTGTCGGTCCCATCCTCGTCGGGGATGTCACCGTCGGCCATCTCGGCCCAGAGGGGGTTGTGGAGGTTGAACCGCCCGTCCGCGAGGTCGGCGTGCATGTCGTAGACCGGCGTGGGCCTCGTGACGGAGAGGCCGTTGAGAGTCCGATCTGGCCGCGGCACGTTCACGTTCAGGTAGTCGACGTCCGTGAACGCGTCGCCCTCGATTGACTGTTCGACGACGCGACGGCCGACGCGACAGGCACGTTCGAAGTCCCCCGGGTCGAGCGTGTCCCGGCCGATGCCCATGACGTCCATCGAAATTGCGATTCCAGGGACGCCCAAGGAGGCCGCCTCAGTCGCGGCACTCGCCGTGCCCGAACGTGGCAACACGTGGACGCCAAGATTTGCGCCCGCGTTACACCCTGCGACGACGATGTCGGGGTCGAACGCACCGACGCCCAGGATGACACAGTCACACGGCGTCCCGTGGACGGCGTAGCCGACATCGCGGTGCTCGTGGGGGATCATCACCGTGTGTGGATCATCTGGTTGATCGCGTTCAGTCGAGCGGATCTCGAGGCCCCCCTCGTTGTCCCGGTCGGGCCCCATCCGGCCGTATGACAGCGCTCGACCTACCGCACTCTGGTTCTCGGCCGGCGCGATAACTGTCACGTCGCCGAGCGAGGACAGGGCGTCGGCGAGCGCGCGGAGACCCGGGGCGTCGATTCCGTCGTCGTTCGTGAGCAAAATCCTCATCGACAGGGACCACTCCACGGCGATCGAATTCGAGCGAGCGTTGTCCGCGCGGTCATTGTCTGGAAGTCCCCACCGGGCGTGAATAAATGGCCTGATTGGCTCACGGATCGCGGTGGCTCTGTGCGGTGGCTCCGACGGACCGGGCCGCGTTCGGTGATCTTGCCTCGTACCGTCCGTCTCAGGCCGTGGCTGCGACCTCCCGGTCGTAGACGTCGAGGGCCGCCCGGAGCGACCCGAGCACGATCGGCCCGAAGAAAATCCCCATGACCCCGATCACGTAGATCCCCCCGAGGACGCCGATAATGATGACACTCGGGTTCAGCTCCGCGTACCGGTCGACAATAATCGGGCGGAGGTAGTCGTCAGAAATGCCCCGGCCGAAGGTCCCATAGCCGCACAGCCCGGCCGCGGCGCCGGGCCGCCCGACCGCCACGAGCCAGACGACCGCTGGCCCCCACACGAGAAACGACCCGAGGATCGGCAGCAGCGCGAGCACGATCATCACGACGGTCCAGAAGGCGGCATTCGGCACGCCGGCGACGGCAAGCCCGACACCCGCGATGAGGCCCTGGATAATCGCGACGAGGACGTGGCCGGCCAGCACGGCTGCCATGATGTTGTCGACCTCGGCGTAGAGTTCGTCTTGGACGTCACGGGACAGTGGCAGCCGTCGGCGTAGCCAGGCAACGAACCCGCGGCGGTCTTTGAGGAAGTAGTAGAGCAAAAAGAGCGTCAACCCCAGCCCGATCGTCACGTGGGCGAGGGTCCCGACGATCGAGACCACGCTGCCCACGGCGTCCGGCCCGAAGTCGCGGAGCGCCGACTGGAGCAGCTCGGAAATGTCGACCTGGACGCCGCCGACTTCGGCGAGCCACTGTTCGACCCCGGCAAAGGTGACCTCCCCGGCCCGAATCCGCCGGAGGAGATCGAGGCCCTGGAAGTAGGTCGTCCGGACGACCCAGAGGGCGGGGACGACGATCGTCACCGCCGCGGCGAACGCGATGGTGATCGCTGCGGGTCGGACGCCCACCCGAGCCTCGAGACGGCGCTGCACCGGCATGAGGACGTACGCCAGCAACACGGCGAGCAGAAAGTACTCCAGAAACGGCAGCACGAACGCGACTCCTAGCGCCAGGAGGGCGGCGACGAGCGCCAGGAGGGCCGCTCTGGCCCGGTCCATGGGACGTCCGTGGCCGGCGGGGCACAAATAGCCGCACGGTCGTCGACCGCACGGGTACAGGTTTTTGCCGACGGAACCGGAGAGGGCGGCATGGCGACCGAGCTGGCGGTGCTGCACGCCCTCGCCATGGCGGGGATCGCCTCAACTGAGACGGTCGCGGCGACCGTCGAAGACAGCGCGGACTCGGTGGCGGCGACGCTCGAAGCCTTAGCACGGGAGGGAGTGGTCGAGGGTGTCGACGACCGCTGGTACGTCACCGACGCGGGCGACGACTGGCTGACAGAGCTGTGCCGGGAGCGGTTCGACGCCGACGACCGCGCGACGCTCGCGGCGCGACACGAGGACTTCGAAGCGCTCGACCGCCGGGTCAAAGCACTGGCCAGCGAGTGGCAGGAGACCCGGGATCCGGATCTCGTCGCCGACCTCCGGACCGTGCACGCGGAGCTCGAAACCCTGCTCGATGGCCTTCCAGAAGCTGTCACCGCGGTCTACGACCCGTATCGCCGGGACCTCGCTGCAGCTCTCGATGCCCTCGAGGAGGGACAGGAGGCGTACTTCACTGGGACGGACGTCGACTCCTACCACGAGGTCTGGTTCCGCCTCCACGACGACATCCTGCGGACCCTGGGAGCCGGGCGGCACGCCTAAGTCGAAGCCGGCCGACGGCGCGGTCGTGAGCGATCTCCACGTCCTGTTGACCAACGACGACGGGATCGACGCGCCGGGGCTCGCGGCCCTCCACGACCGGCTCGCCGAGCAGTGGGACGTGACCGTCGTGGCGCCGATCGACGACCGGAGCGGGTCGGGGCTGACGATGAACACCGAGATCCGGGTCGAGCGCCACGAGCGCGGCTACGCCCTCGACGGGACGCCGGCCGACTGCGTGGAGGTGGCCCTCGGCGGGCTCGACGTCCACCCGGACCTCGTGGTCTCGGGCTGCAACCCCGGCCCGAACATCGGCGCCCACACGCTCGGGCGCTCCGGCACTGTCGGTGCGGCCATCGAGGCGGGCTTCGGCGGAACGCCCGCGATGGCCGTCTCGCTGTACGATCCCGACCAGCCGACCCTGTTCCAGGACGAAGACATCACGCCTGACGTCTTCGCCGAGGCCGCCGACGTCACGGCCTTTCTGGTCGAACGGACGGCCGCGACCGACGCCTTCGCAGCCGCGGACTACCTCAACGTCACCGTGCCCGCGCTGGGGCCCGGCGAGGGACCCGCACCGATGCGGGTCACGCGACCCTCGCAGTCCTTCGAGATCTACGCCACGCGGACACTCGAGGAGTCCCTCGCCGACCACGGCGGCGAACTCCGGTTCCGTGACGCGTTCTGGGAGGAACTCGTCACCGGCGAGGTCGACGATCCGGTCGGCACTGACAAGCGGGCGGTCGCCGACGGCGAAACCAGCGTCTCGCCGCTGACGACGGTCCACCAGGTCGAGAATCCCGGGCCGTTCGTGTCTCTCGCAGCCGAGTACGGAACGGAGTGAGCTCGCAAACCCGGGTGGGTTTCCACCGGTGTCTCTCACACTCGGTGGGGACAGACGAAAGGGCCGACACGTGGGTTTACGGTCGTCCCAGTCTGACCCGGGACCATGGACGGCGTGCACGACCTCGGCGGCATGGACGGGATGGGGTCCGTCGCGCACACGCCGGACGAGCCGGTCTTCCACGCCGACTGGGAACGGCAGACCTTCGCGATGGTCCTCGTCACGATGGCCCAGGGCCACTACAATATGGACGCGTTTCGCCACGCCATCGAGCGCATGGACCCCGCCGAGTACCTCGACACGACGTACTACGAGCACTGGCTGGCGGCCCTCGAGACGCTGCTCGTCGAGACAGACGTGCTCGCGGCCGACCGACTCGCCGACCGTGCCGAGGCGATCGGGGCCGGTGACGCGGAGACGCCGACTCGCGAGGACCCTGACCTCGCCGCGAGGATGCGGTCGATCATCGAGTCCGGCGGGTCGACCCGACGCGGCGACGGCGATCCGAGTTTTTCGGTGGGGGACACCGTCGGGGTGCGGGAGATGCATCCCGCGGGCCACACCCGGTGTCCTCGGTACGTCCGTGGGGCGCGCGGCACCGTCATCGCCGTGCACGGCGCGCACGTCTTTCCGGATACCAACGCCCACGGCGACGGCGAACAGCCGGAACCCCTGTACGGCGTCCAGTTCGATGGACGCGCACTCTGGGGCCCGGACGCCGAGCCGAACACGGCTGTCTCGGTCGACCTCTGGGAATCCTACCTCACCCCGGTGGAGGGCAACGCCTAACCGGATCGGCGACGAGCCCCTGCGTAATGAGCGACGAGGTCGACCCGAGTGAGACAGTGCCGACGGACCCAGAGGCTCGGGCGCGGGCACTCCAGTCGCTGCTGATCGAGAAGGAGCAGCTCTCGACCGACGCCGTCGACGAGATCGTCAGCATCTACGAGACGGAGGTCGGCCCGATGAACGGGGCCGAAGTGGTCGCCAAAGCGTGGACCGATCCCGACTACAAGGCGTGGCTCCAGGAGGACGGCACTGCGGCGATCGGCGAACTCGGCTACACCGGTGTCCAGGGCACGGAGATGGCCGTTCGTGAAAACACGCCCGGGGTCCACAACGTCGTGGTCTGTACGCTGTGTTCCTGTTATCCGTGGCCGGTGCTCGGCCTGCCACCGACCTGGTACAAGTCCCCGCCGTACCGCTCGAAGATCGTCAAGCGTCCCCGGTCGACCCTCCGAGACGCCTTCGATCTGGACCTCCCCGAGGACATCGACATCCAGGTGTGGGACTCGAGTTCCGAGGTCCGGTACATGGTCTTGCCCCAGCGCCCGGAGGACACCGAAGGGATGGCCGAGCAGGACCTCGCCGACCTGGTGACCCGTGACGCGATGATCGGCGTCGAGCGCCTCGGCGAGCGCCACGCGAGCGATCTGGCATGAGCGAGGACGACCTCCCGGCAGCGATTGCCGAGATCCGGGCGGCCCTCGATCCGCCCGGCGAGGACGACGTGACCTTCGAGGCGCCCTGGCAGGCGCGAGCGTTCGCCATCGCCGTCGCACTCCGCCGGCAGGGCGATCTCGACTGGGGCCGGTTTCAGAATGCACTCGTCGCCGAACTCGATGGCGTCGACTCGAGTGACGAAGCGACCTACTACCGCGCGTGGCTGCGCGCGATCGAGGGGCTCCTCGTCGACGACGGTGTCGTCAACCAGGCCACGTTCGCCGACCGCGTCAGCGAGTTCGAGCGGGGTGAGCGGGACGCCTCCGAGTTCGTCGTCGGCGATCACGGGCACCACCACGACCACGATCACCCCCACTAGGCCGACGTCAGTCGAGACCGAGCCGGATGCGGAGGCGATCGAGTACGCCGGCGTCCTCGGCCAACTGCCAGTCGGCCTTCGCGGCCGCCTCCTCGACAGCGAGGTACTCCCAGCCGACGTGCTCAGCGAGTGCCTGGTCGGTCGGACTCGCCCCGACGAAGACGTACCGATCGGTGTCGGCCTCCCACAGGAGCTGCGAGAGGACCGCCCGCCGCTCGAGATCCGCCAATTCGTAGTCCTGCCGGATGTCGTGACGATCGACGAAGTCTCGCGCGGCGTCGGTGTCTTCGGCCACGACACCGACGTGCGTGGCCCACTGCCGGGCGTCAGAGAAGACAGCACGCGGGTTCGCGACCTGCTGGATGGCGGCCAACTCGACGGCGAGTGTCATGTCGCCACCCCGTCCGGTGCTCATCGACGGTTCTGGGATGGCCAGACGGAAAACGCCGTTGTCCCCCCACGGCACGCCCACCACAATCCGGGGACGACCCGTCCAGTGCTACCCGCCCACACACCAATCAGAGAGCAGTTCGTCCCGTCGCTGTCGGTCGATTATCCCCCCGTGGAAGGGTGCGGACCGCTGGCGACAAGCATAAGTCAATGACGTAAATGGATTCAGACGACGAATGGCACGGACAGAGGAACTGCTCGATACCTCGGGGTTCGGCGAGACGTACCGCACTGATAACTGGTGGGCCCACCCCCTCGTGGTCTTCATCGGCCTCTCCGCGTTCGTGGTCTACGCGACCTTTCGGGTCTTCTATCCCCTCCTCGTGCCGGGCGAGCCGGGCATCGCGCACGAATCGCTGCTGTCGCCGTTTTTCTCCCCGCTCCTGTTCTCGGCGGCCGAAAGCTCTCACGCGATTTTCGGCACGTTCCCCGCCTGGTGGCCGACGCTGATCCGGTCACCCGCGATTCTCATTCTCTGGGCGCCACTCGGCCTGCGGATGACCTGCTACTACTACCGCAAGGCCTACTACCGGGCGTTCTTCCAGGACCCAAGCGCCTGCGCCGTCGGCGAACCCCGCGAGGACTACAAGGGGGAGACCGGCCTGCTCGCCGTCCAGAACATTCACCGGTACTTCTTGTACCTCGGCTTGCTGTTCATCGTCTTGCTGAGCTACGAAGCGGTGCGGGCCCTCTTCTGGAACGTCCCGGCCGGCGGGATGTTCTGGGAGGGCAATTTCGAGGTCCACGTCGGGACGCTCGTCCTCGGCGTGAACGCGTTCCTGCTCGCGGGCTACACGCTCGGGTGTCACTCGCTCCGGTACCTGGGCGGCGGCAAGATGCGGTGTTTCTCCTGTCCGAACAATCCACGCAACCAGGGAAGCGAGCCGTCGATATCCAGCCGGTATTCGGTCTGGCGGGCCGTGACGAAGCTGAACATCAACCACGGGACGTGGGCCTGGTTCAGCCTGTTCATGGTCGCCTTTGCGGACTTCTACGTCTGGATGGTCTCGATCGGCGTCTGGCCGGACTACACGCTGCTTGCCCTCTAGACCAATGACGAACGATATCGAAACCCACGAGACGGACGTGATCGTGATCGGCGCCGGCGGAGCCGGACTGTCCGCGGCCATCTCGGCTGCCGAACAGGGCGCCGACGTGGGCGTCGTCTGCAAGTCCCTCCTCGGGAAGGCGCACACGGTCATGGCCGAGGGCGGCATCGCCGCCTCGCTCGGGAACGTCGAGGAGGAAGACAGCTGGCGCAAGCACTTCCTCGACACGATGAAGGGCGGCTGGGGCCTCAACGATCCGGAGATGGCCGAGATTCACGCCAAGGAGTCGCCCGAGCGGGTCCAGAAGCTCCAGGAGTGGGGCGCGCTGTTCGACCGGACCGACGAAGGCGACATCCACCAGCGGCCGTTCGGCGGCCACCGCCACGACCGCCTGGCCCACGTCGGCGACCGGACCGGCCTCGAAATGATCCGGACGCTCCAGGACAAGGCCGTCGCCGAGGACATCGACGTCTACCAGGAGTGTACCGTGACGCGGCTGCTCCAGGATGGTGACCGGATCGCCGGCGCCTTCGGCTACTGGCGCGACGACGGCACGCCGGTCCTCTTTCGGGCGAAAGCGGTCGTGCTTGCCACCGGCGGCGTCGGCAAGATGTACCGCATCACCTCGAACTCCTGGGAGTACACCGCCGACGGCCACGCGATGGCCATGCGGGCCGGCGCCGAACTCATCGACATGGCGTTCGTCCAGTTTCACCCGACGGGCATGGTCTGGCCGAAGAGTGTCATGGGCACCCTCGTCACCGAGGGCGTCCGGGGCGAGGGCGGCGTGCTTCGCAACTCCGAGGGCGAGCGGTTCATGTTCGACAACATCCCCGAGGCCTACGAGGGCTCGGTCGCCGATACCGAGGAGGAGGCCCAGCGGTGGGTCGACGGCGACGAGGACGCGAGACCGCCCCCGGAGTTGCTGACCCGCGACGTCGTCGCCCGGGCGATCCTCGACGAGGTGGATGCGGGCCGGGGCAGCGAACACGGCGGCGCCTACCTCGACATCGCGAACCAGCGGTCGTCGGAGTACATCGAACAGAAGCTGCCCGCGATGGTCCACCAGTTCAAGAAACTGGCCGGGATCGACATCACGGAAGAACCCATGGAGGTGGCGCCGACGTGCCACTACATGATGGGTGGCGTCGCCGTCGACCCGGAGACACAGGAGACGTCGGTCCCCGGGCTGTACGCCTCGGGAGAGGTCGCCGGTGGCCTCCACGGCGCCAACCGCCTCGGCGGCAACTCGCTGTCGGATCTCCTCGTCTTCGGCAACCGGGCCGGCGTCCACGCCGGCGAGTCAGTCACGAACATGGCCGAGTTCCCCACCATCGACGACGCGGAGCTGTCGGCGTGTCTGGACTACCTCGAGGACCCCTTCGAGAACGACGAGGACGGCGAGCAGCCCTTCGATCTCCACGAGGAACTCCAGACGGTCATGGAGGAGCACGTCGGCATCATCCGCGACGAAGAACGCCTCGCCACCGGCATCGAGAAGCTCGAGGCGCTCCGCGAGCGCGCGGACGACCTCTACGCGACCGGCCCGCGGACCTACAACGCCGGCTGGCAGACGTGTTTCGACCTCGTCAACATGATCGACGTCGGACTGGCGATCGCCCACGCCGCCCGGGAGCGAACCGAAAGTCGGGGGGCCCACAGCCGACTCGACTACACCGAACCGGACGACGAGCTCGGGTCCGTGAAGTTCGGCGTGACGCTCGACGACGGGGAGATCGTCCTCGAGCGAGAGGAGGTCCCCGAACCGCGCCCGGAACTCGCCGAGATGTTAGAAAGCGACACGGAGGTCGAAGAAGAAGCATGATCGTCCACCCAACAGTTAACCACGCCGCCGGCGAAACGAGCGACGACCGACCGACACCCACGGAGACTCCACTATGAGTACTGACGCGGAGACCACGACGGACGGCGAGACAAGCGTCGACGCACCAGACCCGGAAAGCGAGCCCGAGACGGACCCCGAGGCGGCGTCGGGGACGGCCGACAGCGCGTCCGCCGAGGCAGACACCACGGAGTACACGCTCCGCGTGTTCCGCGGCGACAACGAGGAAGGGGAGTTCGTCGAATACGACGTCCCCATCCAGGAAGGCATGGTCGTGCTGGACGCCATCCACTGGATCCAGTCGAACGTCGACCCGGAACTGGCGGTTCGCTGGAACTGCAAATCGGGCCGGTGTGGCTCCTGCAGCGTCGAAATCGACGGCATGCCGAAGCTCTCGTGCATGACGCGGATGTCGGAATTCAACCCCGACGTGCCGATCACGGTGACGCCGATGAAGACCTTCCCCGTCGTGAAGGATCTCGTGCCGGACGTCTCCTGGAACTACGAGGTCAACGAGGAGATCGAGCCGTTCACGCCCGACGAGGACGCCGACTACGAGTTCTACCAGGAGGACGTCGAGCGGGCACGG
This sequence comes from uncultured Halobacteriales archaeon, assembly GCA_964383875.1. GTDB lineage: Archaea > Halobacteriota > Halobacteria > Halobacteriales > Haloarculaceae > CAYLJD01. The sequence goes on along the minus strand of CAYLJD010000005.1, from coordinate 13,414 downwards.
GAGTTCCGCAAGTGCATCGAGTGTTTCCTGTGCCAGGACGTCTGTCACGTACTCCGCGAACACGACAAGAAAGAGGAGTACGCGGGGCCCCGCTTCCTCGTCCGGTCGGCCGGCCTGCACTTCCACCCCGAGGACACCGCCGACCGGACCGAGTGGATGAAAGACGAGGGCGGAGTCGGGTACTGCAACATCACGCGGTGTTGTTCGAACGTGTGTCCGGAGGACATCGAGATCACTGACAACGCCATTATCCCACAGAAGGAACGCGTCGTGGACGAATACTACGACCCGCTCCGGCTGCTGGGTCGCAAGCTCTCGGACCTCCTCTAATGGCGTCACCTGTACTCGTCTGGGGTTCGCTCGCCGTCGTGCTGGTGGTCCTGCTGTCGATACTCGGGGCCGTCGAGGAGCGGGCGCGACTCGCGTTCGTCGGGGGAATCGGCCTCTTCGTCGTCGTCCACGTTGCCGCGCCCGGCGCCGACGCGATCGGAGGCCTGCTGGCGCTGATCGGGATCGTGGTAGCGTTCGTCGCCACGGTTCCGCTCCTCCGGCAGCCCGTGTAGTGGGCCGCGGTCAGTCGAGCGCGTCGTCGACGAGTTCCCGGAACGCGGCGGCGCGCCCGTATTGTGGGGGCGACGGCGGCCCGGTCGGACGGGCCACGGCTGTCGGTGTCGCGTAGCCGCTCTCGAGCCAGGCGTGGAGCTCGATCGACGGGTGCAGATGGACGAGATCGCGCTCGCAGATCCCCTGCCAGGCGTCGTCGTCAGGATGGTACAGCCAGAAGTCAGCCGGCCGCTCGCACTCCCGACACGGTGGATCGTCCGACATTCCTGACTTCGACCCGGTCTGTCTCACTACACAGGCCCGCCAGGTTACGCCTTTGGGTCCCTCCAGTCCCCGGGTCGAAAGCGCCTGGCCGAGGCCTAGGTTCAAACCCGATCGCGAAACCAACCTGCGCATGGCGACGACGATCAGGGTCTCTGAGTCGTTCCACGACTGGCTCATGGCCCACAATACCGCCGTCGAGACGGTCGAGCAGACGTTGCGGCGCCTCATTCTCGATCGGGGCGCTGCCGGGGCCCGCACCCGGTTCACCTGCGAGGACGTCAGACGGGCAACGGCCGCCGCCGACGCGCTTCACGACACTGACGCGGACCGGCTCCAGGCGATTCGAGACGGCCCATGATCCTGGATTCGTCGTACCTGTTCGGACTGCTCCGTAGCAACCCCGACGCCCAACACATCGGGCTCGAACTCGAGGCGGACGGCGAGATGCAGTGGCTCCCCACCCCGACGATCGCGGAGACGTGCTACGGGGCGGCGGTGGCCCGCCCCGACGTGACCCACGACGATGTCGTCGAGCACCTGCGGGGATACCCGCGCCTGGACGTCGACGTCGAAGTGGCCCGAACGGCGAGTGACCTGCTCGCCGCCGCAGACGACGCGACCGAAGCCGGCGTCAACGTCGCGTACGTGGGGGCAATGGCAGAGATCCTCGACGAGCCAGTGCTCGCTGCCGATCGCGGGCCCTACGAGCCGTTCGGCGTGGCTGTCAGGGAGTTCTGAGACCGTCGGGGTCCCCGCCAGACGTGTGCAACCAGGATGCTGGTGCCGACACGGTTCGAATTCACCGGCGTCGACCTGGCGGCCGAGTCGTGAGTCACAGGCGACGACTGACCGACCCAACCATTTTCATGGCAGTCCGCCCATCTCGCCCCCATGAGCGAGACAGCGGGACCGACCGAACGGTCCGATCTCGGCGGGCTGGTGACCTACGCCGGGAACCGCGAGGTGGCCGACGGATTCCACTTCGTCAAAGAGTGCATCCGGGCGCCGGCTGCCGACGCCCCGGACGTCCCCTCGCTGGCCGACTGGTATCCGGCCGGCGAGGAGCTGCACCTCTCACAGAACGCCTACCTGCTCTGTGGCGAGGAGACACTCCTGTTCGACACGCTGACGCCCGTGGGGCAGTCAGCGGTCGTCGAACAGGTCGAGACGCTCCTGGACGGCCGCCCGCTCGACTACCTGGCCATTTCGCACCCCGAGGCCAACCACGCCGGAAACACGGGTGCGATTCTCGAGGCGTTCCCGGAGGCGACACTGGTCGCCCCCGAGCTCGGATCCCACCACGACCTCTTCGGCGTCGGCGCGGACGACCTGTTGGTCGGCGACGGAGACACCATCGATCTCGGCGGGCGGACCGTCGAGTTCCTCGACCCGCTGTTCTACGACCACGCGATGACGATCTGGATGCGCGAGACGACGACTGACACGCTGTTCACGGTGGACTTCCTCGGCTTCGAGCACGTCCCGGGCGAGTGTCTGCAGTTCGCGGACGAACTGGACACCCCAGTGACGTCCGGCCGCCTCGAACGATTCAACAGCTACGCGTTCACCTGGCTGCGCTACGTCGACACCGACGAGACCGACGCCGCGATCGAGGAAATCCGCACCGAGATCGATCCCGCGATGATCGCCCCGGCCCACGGCCAGGTCATCCGCAAGGACCCGGACCGGTACCTGGCGCGAATGCGGACCGCCATCCACGACTTCAGCGACGTCGATCCCGAGACCTACCACGTCCACACGCACACGATGCGGGCCGGCCGGGGTGGCGGGGCGTGAGCGACACCGCCGCCACAAACGAGCGAGCCGAGACGCGGGCCGTCCAGCTCGCGGACGGCCTCACGTGGCTCAGTACGTGCCACGGAGGCGAGCGCGAGGGGCGCCACCTCCACCTGTCCCAGTACCTCATCGACACCGCTTCGGGCACGGTCCTGGTGGACGCCGGCGCCGGCCACGGGACCGACCTGGTCGAGACGGTGACCGATCGGGTCGACAGTCTCGACGCCGTGGTGCTGACCCACGCCATCCTGCCACACACCGGCGGCCTCGGCGCGCTTCGCAAGGCGTTCCCCGAGGCGACGGTCGTCAGCACGTCGCCGATTCCACCCGCCGTCGGCATCGAGGACGCCGCCCCGGCCGTGATCAACGACACCGAGACGATCGCCGGCGACACGGTCACGTTTATCGACCCGCTGTTGACCGACGTCGTTGTCTCGACGTGGGTCTTCCACCACCCGTCCGGGACGATGTTCACCGCGGAGGGGGTCGGCCACTACCACGCGCCCGGCGAGTGTACCCGCCGGTCGACGGACTACGCAGACGGGATCCCGACCGACCACGTCCGGACGTTCGCGGCTGACAAACTCCGCTTTCTGGAGTATGTCGACCCACAGAAGCTGGCCATCGCCTTCGACACGCTCCGGGACGAGTACGATGTCGAGCGGTTTGCACCGATTCACGGCAATCCCGTCGAGCGTCCCGACATCGGGCCGTACGTCGACACGCTGGTCGGCGTGGCGGAGGAATTCTAACAGCGTCCGAGCCGACCATGTCACTCCTTTCAGACGCCGACCGGCAGCGGATCGACGAGCGGTCGGACGAGACGTTCTACGCCCAGCCGCGGTTCGTCACGCACGCCGACGATGCCTTCCTGGACCGGCTGACCGCGCTGTATGCCGCGGAACTCGACCCGGGTGACCGGGTGTTCGACGCAATGGGGAGCTGGGTGTCCCACCTCCCGGACACCCAGTACGCGCACGTCCTGGGCCACGGACTCAACGGCGCGGAACTGGCGGCGAACCCCCGCCTCGACGACTACTTCCTGCAGGATCTGAACGCCGATCCCGACTTCCCACTCCCCGACGACGACCGCGACGCCGTCCTGTGTGCCCTGTCCGTGCAGTACCTCCAGTACCCCGACGCCGTGTTCGCGGAGTTCGAGCGAATCCTCGCGCCCGACGGCGTCGTCGTGGTGAGTTTCTCGAGTCGGCTGTTCCCGACGAAGGCGATTCGGGCCTGGCGGGACGCCGGGATGGGCGAGCGACTCGCGCTCGTGGAGGCGTACGTCGAATCGACGGCGTCTCTGGCCGTCGAGCGGACTGTGACGGAACACCCAGGGACGGATCCGTTCGCCGCGGTCGTCGGCCGGCACCCATGAACGGTGAACCGGCCATACCTTTACCCGACCGCCACGTCGTTCGGGTATGCGAGCCCGCCAGAACGCGAACACCGACACGTGGCATCTGCTCGGCGCACGGGGCTGTGGCGCCGATCCGGATGGCGACCTCGTCGACGGAAACTGGGCCGAGATTCGGGACCGTGTCGACCGTGATTCGGGGAGCCGCTGTGCGAACTGCCGGTGGCCCAGGGGCTAACGGCATCGGCGCACACGACGCCGCGCCAGGTGCCGCCTCGGGACCGACGGTACCTTTATCGTAGGCACCACACACCACGTCCGTATGTGGGACGAGGAGACCCTCTCGGCCGTCAGGGACCAGCTCCAGCGTGTCGCCGAGTACGACCTCTACGCCGAGCACTTCGCTGACGCGGACGTCGATCCGGCGTCGGTCGACTCCTGGGAGGCCTTCCGCGACCTCCCATTCCTCACCGGCGGTGACCTCGAAGCGGACTACGACGACCACGCGCCCGACGGATCGCTCTACGATGGGGCGGCGATGCTGTCGTTCACGCCCCTGGGTGACGACCTCGCGCCGATATTCGACACCCGGGCGGACCTCGACCACCAGGCAGCAGTCAACGCCAGCGTCTTCGAACGGGCCGGGATCGACCCCGGCGACCGCGTGCTGAACACATTCGGCTACCACACCTTCGGGACGGGACTGCTCCTCCACCGCGGCCTGGAGGCACTCGGGGCCGAAGTCATCCCGGCCGGGCCCGGCGACTCCGAAGCAGCGGCCGGCACTATCCAGGCCTACGACGTCGACGCCCTGGTGGGCAACCCGAGCTTCGCGTTGAAGATCGGCGCCGAAGGGGGCCAGGTCGACACGTTCATCGGCGGCGGGGAGCCGTTCACCTCCATCCCCGGGCTTCGCGAACAGGTCAAGGACGCCCTCGGTGCCGAGACCGCCTGTGACTACTTCGGCACGCGACAGATCCTCCCGGTGGCCGTCGAGACCGCTGCCGAGGACGGCCTGGTCGTCGTGGACGACTACGCCCTCGTCGAGATCATCGACCCCGACACCGGCGAGGCCCTCGAACCGGGCAATCGCGGCGAACTCGTCGTCACCCACGTCGAGAAGGAGGGCGTCCCGCTGGTCCGCTACCGCACGGGCGACCTCGCCCACCTCGAACAGCGGGGCGACGAACTCGTGCTCCCGGAGGGCGTCATCGGCCGGACGGACGAACGCCTGAAGGTCAAGGGCGTGAAGCTCTACCCGGAGAGCCTCGGGACGGTGCTGGCGGCCTTCGACGGCCTGACTGGAG